>NZ_JAFNPD010000005.1:0-139491 GCF_026535825.1 Lactobacillus sp. B4026 | reverse complement strand
AGGCTTAACTCCGATTCAATATCGGAATCAAGCCTTAAGTAAAATGATATAAAACTAACGTCCAGTTTTAGGGGTTAGCTTCAATGCGAAGGTGTTTTTTTTACTTAAAAAATAGGGCTAATCCCTAGCAATCAATGCGATTAGCTCAGGAATTGAACTGTTTCCTTCATTAATAGGTATGGTACTCGATGAATTCATTCGTTTTAAAAAGAGTTCTACCGTATCAAGCATCTTTTCACCAACACGTTGAAAAGGAGGATCAGAAATTTTGGCGGTATAGCTCATAATGCCAATAGCAGTAAGCAAAAGTAAAAATACCTGCGTGCTAGGACTTGCTGTTATCGTCTCACCCGAAGATTTATAACCGTTAACAAAAGAAGTAATCAGCTCTTTGTTTAAGCCAAAATCTTGGTAAAACAGTTTGATAAAATCTTGGTAATTCACGCCCATTCTTGCGCGTTCAAAATCAATCAACTTCGGTTCGCCGTTAATTATTTTGTAATTACGAACACCTACATCACCATGAAGAACAGTAGTTGAATAGTGAAGTAAATCTGACTCAATAGTAGGTTGCAATGAAGAAAGGTCCCGCAAGAGCAACTGCAACCGCGTTTTAATGGTTGATTCCTGCAGCTGCGCAATATCGTGCTCAGCTTTTACAAACAAATTATTATTAGGATAAATTCCCGCAAATGGTTTTACCTTCTGGTGAAATTCAGCTAGCTTGGCTCCCATTACGTAAGCCAGTTCGACAGTTACCGGTAGCTTTAAGTCAATTGGAGCTAAATCTTTCATCACTAAAACATACAATTGCTGTGCAGCGGTAATCGTAAAACTAGTTAGAACTCGGTGTGGGTATAGCTGCCGATTGACCGCCTTTTCGGTAATAAACTTGCTTTTCTGTGGAAATACTTTAACAAATACTTGTTGCTGCAATTTTTTACTATAACCAACAAATGTACTATTTAATGATTGATGCGTAATTTGACTTAGCTCAGCCTCTAATTTGGCTTGAATTATCTGTTTTGCTTTCATAATATCACCCTGAATCGTAAATTATTTTTTCATTTAGGCAAATTTTGGTACATACAAGACTTATTTTGCTAAGCTATTCTATAATGAGATTTAAATATACTTATAAGCATAATTTAGTAAAATTAATCTGATTAGTTTTATAATACAAGTGAAAATGTATTGCTATTTAGCCAAATGAAAGGAAGTTAAGATGGATAAAAAAGAGGTTACAGGAATGCGCATTATCATGACCATTATTTTTACCCTAACTACCACCCTATTAGTTTTTGCACTGAATAATACGACTATTATCATGGCCGCGCAAGTATCTGACGGCAATTTTAGTGAATTAGCACCGCATGAGCACGAACTTGAGCAAGCAAAAACGGACTTACAAACTAGCCAAAAAAAGGACACTATTAATCATTTGTTAGCGCAACATACAAAGTACCAAAAGCAATTAAAAAAAGTGCATCATAAAATAGCAGCTCTTAAGGCCAACCTGGTGCGGGTTAAAACCGAAACTAATGATCCGGGTAAGAAAAAGCGAGCAGAGCAAATCGCTAGTATACAAAAGAAACTGCGCACGACTAACAAGCAGTTCAAACGGATCCATCATCAACTTCATTTATTGCAAAAACAAATTAGCAATACTAATCAAATAAAGCAAGCTGCTGCTAATTCGTCCCAGGACTTACTTGACGGATATAGTGCCGCAAATACTGAGAAACAAGCTGAAGCAGATATGCCTCATCTAGCTCAAGAAAGCCAGCCTTATCAGCAAGGCTTTGCCGCTAATCAAAAGGCCACTAATGACAGCAGCCCTCTTCGCGCCGTTAACTTATCACCTGCCACTTCTAAAACAGTTCAAGCACAAAATTCCCAATCTAATGCGCCAGAGAATACCAATGACCTAGCTAGTCCTAGCGAGCAAGTTCAAGCTGAAAAGCCTAACTCTGATTCTGATGGCAAAAATGACAAGCTGCATAAAGCACCAATCCAGGCAATGGCTACAATTAGGGAGAAAGATCAGCATTTTGAACCGACCATTAATAAGCAATACACACTTACTTATGGCAGCAAATTACCGCATACCGGCAGCAATCTAATCGAGAAAACCAAATTAACCACAATTGGATTAATTTTTCTTTTTATCAGTTTCATTTTATCTGGTAGTGCACAACTTAAAAAATTAAAGTTTAATCATTAAGAACGGACTTTTACCTAAATAGCTAATTAGTAAACCTGAAAGACAAGTTTCAGGTTTTTTTATTGGGTCAAAAAGCTAACTGTCAGCGGTCCATATAGCAATAAGCAAAGGTATAGGCCCACTCATTAACTAAGATCGTGATTGTAATTAGCAGAATACCTAAGACATTAGCCGAAACAGGCAGAACAATTTTTTGTGAAGGCAATTTATTAATCAATTAGCAAGTAAGTAAAGCAGCCTTTTGATAAGAAAACTTTAACCAAGTCGGGTGAATGAATAATTTAGGCTTAAGATTACGTATTTCTTTGCCAACTCACTACTTTTTTTAATACAATATAGGTTAAGTAAATTTGAAAGGACAGATTAAATGAAAAAAGCTGAATGTACGACAATTCTTGTCGGTAAAAATGCTTCAATTGATGGCTCAGCAATGATTGCCAGAAGTGAAGATGGCGGACGCGAAATTATCCCTGAGGGCTTCGAACTAGTTACTCCTGAAAAACAACCTAAGCACTATGAAAGTGTCATCAGTCACCAAAAAATTGATGATGAAGATTTAGCTGAAACTCCTATGCGTTATACCAGCG
Source organism: Lactobacillus sp. B4026 (assembly GCF_026535825.1). NCBI lineage: Bacteria > Bacillati > Bacillota > Bacilli > Lactobacillales > Lactobacillaceae > Lactobacillus > Lactobacillus sp. B4026. The sequence continues at coordinate 136,680 of NZ_JAFNPD010000005.1, read as the reverse complement.
CACCGGACGTTTCTGGTGAAAGTGGTATTTGGGCAGCAGCTGGAATCAACTCCGATAACATTGCGATGACCGCAACTGAAACAATTACAACAAATTCCCGCATTCAAGGAATTGATCCACTAGTTAGTGAAGGCGGACTGGGCGAAGAAGATTTTGTTACCCTAACCTTGCCTTACATCCATAGCGCACTTGACGGTGTTAAGCGTGTCGGCTACTTGCTAGAAAAATATGGTACCTACGAAATGAACGGGATGGCTTTTGCTGATCACGATGAAATTTGGTACCTTGAAACAATTGGTGGCCATCATTGGATCGCTCGCCGAATTCCTGATGATGCATACGTTGTTGCTCCTAACCGCTTGAACATTGATGAATTCCACTTTGATCAAGACGGTTTTATGGCTGATGACAAACTTGAGGGTCTAATAGACGAATACCATTTAAACCCTGACCGTGAAGGCTACAACATGCGCCACATCTTTGGTAGTTCTACCATCAAGGACGCACATTACAACAACCCACGTGCTTGGTTTGTTCACAATTATTTTGATCCTGAGTTTGGCGGTAAGCCTAGCGATCAAGATCAACCATTCATTTGCCATGCTAACCGCAAGATCAGTATCGAGGACATTTGCTTTGTTGAAAGTTCACACTACCAAGATACCCCATTTGATCCATATGGCGACCAAGGTACTCCTGAACAAAAGAAAACTTTCCGGCCAATTGCCTTGAACCGCAATTTTGAAACACATATTTTACAAGTTAGAAACGATGTGCCAGAAGAAATTGCTGGTGTGCAATGGCTTTGCTTTGGTCCAAATACCTTTAATAGTTTTGTCCCATTCTATACCAACGTTAATGACACACCTGCTAGCTTCCAAACTGGTCCTAAGTTTGACCTGAACAAGATTTTCTGGTTAAACAAGCTGACTGCTCAACTTGGTGACACTAACTTTAAAGTTTACGGCGAATTAGAAAACGATTTTGAGCAAAAATCATTGGCTCAATGCCACTTCATTCAACATGAAACTGATAAAAAAGTTGCTGGTCTTTCAGGTAAAGCAGTCGAAGATGCTCTAACGGAAGCTAACCAAAAGATGGCCGATCAAGTATACAACAATACAATTGAACTGCTCGGCAACATGGTTAACGAAGGACACAACTTAGCTACGTTGAAGTTTGATTTATTGGATTAATTTAGGTCGTTTAAAAACGATTTTGCAGAATTTTGTAATTTGGATAAAGCGCGCGCAATTTTTAGTTCCTGCAAGTAATTTACCTTTGATAATTACTTGTAATTACCAATTGCCAACCACTAAAAATTGTTCAGTCAATTAGAGGATTGCCAATAAAAAAGCGATAAGGTTAACAACTTTATCGCTTTTTTGTGTATTTATTTTTGGTTTTGATAATAACTTAAAACAACTAATTATTTTAAAAAGGCCAGTTCTACGACTAGTAGAGCTAGCCTTGATGTGATTGAAAATGCTGTTAAATTAAATCTCAAATTTAATGATTTTATGAATTAAGGTGAAGAAAAAACTATTTATCTTCTTTCGGTTGGCCGTAGTTTTGGAATTTTCTGGCTACTGAATCCATTTCTTCATTAGTTAACGCAACCGGATTGCCAACGGCACTAGCATATACATATAGCTTGCACAAAAACTCGATGTTAACCGCATTGCCAAGAGCAGATTCAATTGAACCACCGGTAGCTAAAAGACCATGATTTGCAAGCAAAACGCCATTGTCATCTCCCATTACACGATATGCCTCTTCAGCAATTTCTGGTGAGCCATAAATTTTGTAATCAGTACATTTTAATTCTCTGCACATGTCTGCAATCACATAATGAATTGGTGGCACATTTTTACGCAAACATGACATTGCGGTCGCAAAATCTGCATGTGCGTGAATTACTGATAATACACCTGGTTTGTTTTTATAAAAGATCGAGTGCATGGCGTATTCACTTGAAGGCTTGCGGTCGCCTTCTTTAATGTGGCCATCCAAGTCCATAACGACAACGTCTTCAAGCTTAGTGTCATAATAATTAATTCCTGATGGGCTGATTAACATTACCCTATCTTTAGGAACATAAATGCTCAAGTTGCCACCAGTACCCGTGGTTAGTCTTTCATCAACCAATTTCTTTCCAAATTCAACAATTTTTTTACGTTCTTCAATATAATCCATAGTTATTACTCCTATTTTCTAGTGATATTTAAATTTAAGTTTTCCCAAGTTTCATAACTTCTTTCCATAGGCTTTTTTTCTTGGGGATAATATTCAAATCTGATTTTTTTGTCTTTTGAATTCAAATTTTTCTTTAGGACTGAATTAATAACTTCAAAACAGCCCATTACAGATGGTTCTTGAAAATTCTCATATATTTTTACTGGCATGTTAGTTAAAGTAGAAACTACTTGAGGGATAATGACTGAGTTCATCCCTCCCCCACAAGCTACAATTGAATCATAACTAACATTGACATCTTTCTTTAATTGGTTTACCTTTTTGGCGATGGAAAAGCCGATATCTAAAGCGATACTTCCAACAAACATCTCTTTTGAAACTGAATCTGTAAACGGGGGCGATAAAAAGAAGCCACCGTATTTTTTCCCACCATCTTCTTTTACAAACGTTTGAGTGGTAAAACTTGCATATATATTTTGGATTTTTGCCAAATCAATATGTTCTTCTATTTCCTTATACGAGCTTTCGGGAAGCAACAGCTTCTTTGATCTCTCATAATTTAACCCGGTTACTCCAGGATTATATTCGAGAACATATTCTTTTCCAGTTAAATCCAAATCTAACCAATGATTGCTTTTTACCATTGGCTTTTCAACGCGCACACATACCGGGCTAGTTGTTCCAGAAACCAGGCATAATGTTTTGCTTTCACTTTCAGGTAAAATTGCTTTCATTGCCAACTGGGTGTCAGCACCACCAATTACAAATTTGCAATCATCATTGGTAATACCAAATTTTCTCAGCAATTTCTGATTAATTACAGGAAAAATCGTTTGTGAAGGAACTATTTCTGGTAAAAAGATTGAATCCATACCAAATATTTTTAAAAGATCGGCATCCCAGTTTTTGTCAAAAATATTAAATAACTGCGTTTCGGCAGCTTGGGATGGTTCAATCACTAATTTACCGCAAAACAATAAAGCAAACAATTCACTTAAACTAGTAAAGGAAAATACATTGTTATACAAGTCAGGCCGTACTTCTCTTAAGCCGACTAATTTCATGGCTAAAAAATCTCCAGAAATATTTCTAGCAGTTTTTTCAAAAACTATTTTGCGCTGATCTGTAAATTGATTTAAAAAATGATTGCCTCGATCATCTATGTTTGGTATTCCAAAAAGTACTTTTTTGTTTTTGTCCAAGCAGAAAAATGTTTGGCGGGCTCCAGAAACGGTGATAGCGGATATTCTCACGTCAAAAGTTTCTAAAACTCGTCTTGAAGCAATTGCAAGGTTGTTTATAAACAGACGATAGTCTATTAACATTCCCTCATGGGCATCTTCACTGTATACATTTTTGATGTGTTGAATATCATATATATTCCTATTTTCATCTACCAAAGCAACTCTGCTGCTTCCAGTACCAACATCAATTAATAAATAATAGTCCGCTTGTTCCATATTACTAATCATTTATAACTGAGGAATTAATAATATTGGCATTTTTATAATCCTTTTTAATAAAACTGATAAGCGAATTAACTGCTATCTCTGATTGGTGTAAAACAACTTCATAGGTTGAACCACAAATATGAGGAGTTGAAATTACATTATCTAGCAACGCTAGTTTTAAATCGTCTTTAGTTTTTGGCGGTTCAACATCCAAGACATCAATAATTCCTCCGCTAATCTTCTTAGCCGCTAAGCAGGCGTACAAATCTTCATTATTAACTACTGCCGATCTTGAAGTGTTAACGAACAAAGCTCTTTCTTTCATTAAATCGAAATACTTTTTGTCAATCATTCCTTTCGTTTCTGAAGTCACTGGTAAATGAACAGAGACAATATCAGAATTAGTAAAAAGAGTTGCCAAATCTGTCTTTTCAGCTTTAAGATTTGTAGACTCAATATACGGATCGTAAAATATCATCTTGCATCCAAAGTTTTCTAAGAGCTTTGCAGCAGTCTTGGCAACTGCACCAAATCCAACGAATCCAATTACCTGAGAATATAGCTCATGACCTTTCCAAATATAATATGGTGTGGTTCCTGGCTTCCATTCACCATCAACAACCCATTTATTTGCCTGGATAATTTGTCTTTGCTGACAAATTATTAAACCGATAAGCATCTCAGCTACTGCCTCTGCATTTCTTGCAGGGGTATGAATTAACGGTATCTTAAAAAGATTAACAGCCTTAATATCAATATTTTCTGGAGTCGACCTGCAATCGACGATTAACTTCAAATTTTTAGAGTTTTGCAGTACTTTCTCGTTTATTTGGTCTAATTCAGTAATCAAAACGTCAGGATTTATTTCTGACATTTTCTGAGCCATTACATCTGGATAAAAGCGTTCGCCATTTTTGGTCCACGGATCGTAAATAATTTCATCAAAGTATTGGTTTAACTTTGCCCTATTTTCATCGGTAATTTCAGCTCTTATATAAATTTTCAAAATAAAAACACCTCAAACATTTTTGACTCTTATTACTATTTTTTGGAACATGTTTCCAATCAAAAATGCAAAACTAAGAAGTTGATTTTCCAAATTAGTATTACAAATTTCGATTTATATTTTTATAAGCGCTTACAGCTATATTATAGCATGCAAACAAACCAATTCAATAAAAATAGTTAAAAAACATAATTTTTATTTGTTTTTATTTTTGTTTTGTTTGTTTTAATGAACTAAGAAATAAAATCCAGTATTTAAAATAAAAAATGATGAATTATTGTCCATTACTAGACAATAAAAACATCATCTTTAAAAATTCACATTTAGTTATTTCTAATTTACTTTGTTTTCAAGAAGCTTTAACTTTTTTACTTAAAGCGTTGGAGTAATCAGAATGTTTTTCAATAATATCAGTAACTTTCCGTTTATTTCTCTTATAGTAAACAAACTGAATAACGTATAAAATAACAACTGCCCCAATAATTATTGGATTTTTCGTTAAAAATGCTATTGTAATTAGCCCCATCAGGATGTTGGCTGCAACAAACCCAATAACCATCAAGCTGCCTTTTGGCATGGTAACTCCAGTTTCTTTGGCAATTTTAGTAAACATCGGCGCAAAATACGACCCAATGTAGAGCTGCCCTGCAAATATGAGAATATCCATAATTAGTGCTTTGAAAATATTTCCGTCTGCTAATGCTACATTTATTTCTGAATCATAAGCAAAACCAGTCAAACACATTACGGGAACGATTAAATTTCCTGGAAGGATAAACGCAAGAATCAGGGCAAAAGGTATCATTAAAATTCCTGTAGTCAAAGTAGCAGTTTCACCATAGCCAAGAGCATCATTTACTGCTACATACCATTCACGGCCCCCTTTTTTCATTGACTTCTGCGAAGCTGCAGTAATACTTGAAAATGAGGCGGCGAAAATACTGCCGACTTTAGGGAAAATTGTCATCACAGCAGCCGTTGTAACTGCCGTTGTTAAAATCTGTCCCCAAGACGCTATAGAGGTCAAAGTAGTAAAGTTACCAATCAACCCAAGCAGCATACCAACTATAAATCCTATAATCATAGGATCCCCTAAAAAGCCAAGTTTTTGTTGAATTTTCTCAGGATTAAGTTGGATTTTATCTGCACCTAATTTAGAAAGCAGGTAGTTCAATCCTAAGGCAATTGGAACATTACATACTTGGTGAGGTGCAGATAATGTACATTGCGGATAACCATAATAAGTTGACCAGCGCTTGGCAATCATTTCTGAATATAACAAACATACAACGTTGCCAAACAGCATTAAAAAGCTGGCTAACCAAACATTTTTAGTTATTAAATATAATTCCGAACCCCACAAGATCAGTGAATAGTTATTCCATAAATCACTTGGCATAAAAACATTTGTCCATTTGATTGCAAATAGAAAAATCTGAAAAACTAGTAGAATTCCAATGAATATCATTCCTATTCGCGTTGAATAAGCAATCACTGCCGTAGCCTGCCAGCCTATATCCAGCACTGGCAAATTAAGATGTGCAATTTTTACCATCTTATCAACAACTGGTGAAATTACTGGAGTGAAATAGTCAGTAATCATACTAAATCCTACTAGTCCGACTGCAGCTAATATTGCTGAATTGAATGCTTTTTTAGCACTTAGTTTCATAAATAGACAAATTACGAATATTACAACTGGCACAAATATATTAGGACCAAAAGTATCCATAATTGTTTTAAAAGTTTGCATAAAATTTCCCCACCTTTCTTTTTAAAAATTTTCTTACCCTATTTTTCTAGAGCTTGTTTGATTTCTGAATATACTTGCTCCTCACCAATACCAGTTAGTAATCCCGTTGCATTGATTATAGGAACTTCAAATGTACCTGGAATAGGAGATGTATAAATAACCAAGTCAAATTGTCCTTCAGGGATTCTTACTGAAGCCTGCTGTGGATTCAATTCTTGTGAATTTACGTTATAACCGAGTGATTCGATATAACTAGATGCTTTTTCTGCTACCATAGTGGAACTAACAGTTCCTGAACCACACACAGCTAGAAGATTTATTGTTTTTGCCATAATTAATCATTCCTTCCATGACAATAATGTTTTTAAAAGACTTTCAGATTTATAAACTGTGGTTAAGAAATCTTTATCCTGAAACATTTTCATTAATTCCCTTAGGTCGGCAAGTTGCTCATTGCCTCCAGTTGAACAAATGAAAAATGCCAAATAAACATTGACTTTAGTTTCTGCATCGCCCATTTTATTAAATTGAACTGGTTGTTTTAGGCGTGCGACAAGAATTCCGTCTTTCTTAACATTTTCAGGATCACAGTGCGGTATAGCAACACCAATCGTTTTTGTTTGCAATCCGGTTGGAAAAACCTTTTCTCTGTTAGTTAAAGCCGACAGATATGATTCCTTAACAAAACCTTCTTTGCAAAGCTTATCTGCTGCTTTTTTAAACAATTCCTGTTTATTAACTTTTAAATCATCTAAGAGCAACTCTTTAGCAAATCTCATTTTTCACCTGTCAATCACTATTTTAGTTTTAATTTGCTGAGCGCTATTTACTCAATAAACTATGCTTAATTTATGTTGATAAATTCATTTTTTAAATAATAATAGGGAGCCTAATAGAAATTTTCCTTACCCAAATTTGCATATTCTTTCAAATTGAATGGTGAAAAAACGCCCTTATCGGTTACAATTGCATCAATCAAAGTTGGTGGAGTGACATCAAAAGCTGGATAAAAAGAATTTACACCTTCCATGGCAATTCTTTGGCCATTAAATTCAAGTGCCTGCTCTGGGTCTCTGTATTCAATTTCGATAGCTTTGCCGTTTAACTTATCTTGGTCTGGAATCCCAGTAACAAAATATGGAACTTCTGTCCTTTTAGCTAAAACAGCAATTTGCTTAGTACCAATTTTATTAGCAATATGGCCATCCATTGCAATTGAATCAGCAGCAGAAGTATAGAAGTCTATATCTCCCCGTTCCAAAACAAAGTTCACCATATTATCATCAACCACTGTCGTGTCAAAACCTGCTTCTTTAAAGCAGCTTGCAGTCAACCGACTTCCTTGTAGAAAAGGCTCAGTCGCTGCATCATAAGCTCTTAAATTTTTATTAGTCTCCTTTGCCCTTCTAATAATGGCACCAATTATCGTCTCTCCATAGCACTGCGTTAGAAATGTCGAGTTATTTGGCATTAAGTCGACCAAATAATTACCAACTTTTTGCATAGTCGAGTAACGCCGATTTAGAGAAGCTAATGTATCATCAAAAGCTGCTTGTATAGGAGATTGACCCTTCGCAATTGCTTCTTTTTGCAGTTCCAAAATGCGGTTAGTAATTGCTGAATACCGATTAGCTGTTGTTGGCCTTGCGTTTCCCAGCTCTTTTGCTGCTTTAGTTAAAAAAGCAATTTGCTTTTCTTCAGTTTTATCCTTGCATTCATAAGCAGCTAAAGCCATACCCATTCCTACCGCTGTGTAAGGACCTGCACTTTGCGTAACCATATCCTGAATTGCTTTAATAATTTCATGATAAGTCTTGCAACACACAAACTTTTTCTGTTTAGGGAATATCCTTCTATCTAAAATTCTTACAACGCCATTTTCGTACCAGGCAACATTTTCATATTGCAATAAAAATGGCATCCCTTTGTCTTGTCTTTCCATGTCTTATCCTTTCAAACTCAGTTCATCATTTGATCGAAAATATTGTCAACATCCTTGATGATTTCCGAACCTCTTGAATAAACTTTTCTGTTTAAAATTAACTGAATACCAATTTTTACCAAAATTTTCATTACAAGATTCCGCATATCTTGATTTTCGATTGAAGTAATTTCGATTACCTTAGAATCACCTACAGTTCTCCTTATTATTTCGGTGCCGGCATATCCTAATGTGTCAGCCTTTACGGCATTAAGATATTTATTTTTAAAAGATCTTTCTTGATAAAACGGAAACTTGACAATTTCATTATATTTAGCTGTCATCTTAGCAAAGGACTTATCAAAAATGCTACGAATGGTGTTATGAAGCCAATTTATAAATTTCTGGTTTCCTTTTCCGTTCTTAATTAAATAAACTTTTTGAACTACATAAGGGAATAGCAAATTACCAACAACATTACCGATGTCATATCCCATTGGACCATAAAAGGCAAATTCACTATCGAAAACCTTAATTCCAGAATCATTAATAAAAATTGAACCACTGTGCAAATCGCCATGAAGCAAGGCTTGAGCATTGTTCATAAAGTTATTACGAAGTTCCCCAACATTGGCTTTCAAAATACTGTTTTCATATAAATTTTGCTCAACAAAGTGTGTTAGTGATTTATCAAATACATTCCTAGAATTGTAATCATAGTATGGCTCAGTTAAGACCAAATCCTCAGTGATTCGACAAGTACCGGGGTTGACAAAATCTTCCGCTAATTTCTTTTTTTCTTTGCTGTCCATCACAAGATCAGTAGTAGGAAGCAAAACATTTGCCATAAAATCAGTAATTTGCTCATCAAGATCAGAATAAATATGCTCTTCTTTTAGCTCATACCGCAGATTCTTAAAGGCAGATACATCCTCCATTAAAATGACATGCATGGTTTCGTTATAATCGTAAACCTCTGGGACTTGGCCGCCGCTCAATTTTCGTTGAATTTCCAAGCATCTTTCTTCAATATGACCTCTATGCTGGTCAAGTGGATTACCCGAAGTTCTGATGGTCTTACCAGTTTGCTTAAGAATTAATGATTTTTGTCCATTATCCACTCTGTAAACATGGTTTATATTTCCATCACTTATTTCCTTGATATGTAAATCATCTGCCTTTTTATTTTTAAAAAAATCCGTGTGATCTACCACATATTTTTTTGCATTTTCTAAATCCAAATCAAAATATTTACTGTAATCCATTTTTCTCCTCAAAAAATATCTAATAATTTTACTATCCGTTAGCTTTTACTGTCTGATCAGATTCATCCTTTAGTAAATGACCTTCATCATCTAATGCATCAAAATTATCATAAGAGTCTTCTTTGGAACTCTTAGGATAACTAATAAATACAAATATTATTGCAGCTATTAAAGTTAAATAGCAATACCAAACCCATGGCATGACAGCAACTGGTGATACTTTTGCCATACCCCCAGATACTAACAGTTGACCAGCATACGGAATTAACCCTTGAACATTAGTTGCAAACATAGAAAGAAAAGTTGCAACCCGTTTTCTTGATAAATTAAACTTCTTACCAATTGTCACTGCCATCGGTCCAACTGCTACAATCGCTATAGTGTTATTCGTAGTGGCAACACAAAGTAAGATAATTAGCATGCCAATAGAAAGTTCCGCTCCATGCTTTGTTTTAGTATACTGCCCTAGCTTATCAATGAGCCACTGAATTCCACCTAGATATTTCATCATCTCAACTACGCCACCTACAAAGATAGCTATAATTGCCATATCTTCCATTCCGGCCATACCCTTTTGAATATAAGCCATGGAACTAATCCAACCAAAATCGCCTTGCATAACGCCAATTAAAATACCTGATACAACACCCAATGTTAAAACAGACATTACATTCATCCCAATTAAGGACAAAATAATAACTAAAGCATAAGGAATAATATCCACAAAACTGTAATGATAATTAGAAGTTAGAGAGATATTTTTAATTGGTACAAAAGCCAACGCGATGCAATTGATAACGATAGCTGGCAAATAAACCATAATGTTTAATTTAAATTTGTCGCGCATTAAAACTTTTTGGCTCTGAACGGCTGCAATTGCTGAAGCAGAAATAAATGAATTGTTATCGCCAAACATTGCTCCACCGACTACAATCCCCGCCATTAGAGCAGGATTGACACCAGTCTTATTTGCAACATCAATAGCAACTGGCATTAAGGCGGCAATCGTACCCATTGAAGTACCCATTGCAAAACTTAAAACCATACCAATGAGAAAAACACCCGGTAAAATTAGATTTTGAGGCAATATACTTAAGCCAAGATTAGTTACTGAGGAAACAGCATGCATTTTCGTTGCTACACCTTGGAATGCACCAGCCAGAATAAAAATGACAACCATTGTCATTAAGTTGGTTTCTCCCCCACCTTGACAGAATAGTTTTACTTTTTCTGAAAGTTTCAACTTCTTTTGACCATTTTGTGGTGGAATAGCAAAAGAAATGATTCCTGCGATTATCATTCCAACTAACAAAGGCATACTATCAAATTTTCCACTAATTACTCCTGACAATACGTATAAAACTAAGAATCCAATTAAGGGTATTAACCCCGTAAAAGATCCTTTTACTTTTTGATCTTGTTCATTCATTTTTAACCTCTTACTCTATACACTCTTATAGCCGTTTTTAGCAAGCGCTTACAGAAATAATTATAGCATCAAAAAGTTGTAATTCAACAGAAAAACAAATAAAATGACAAATTTAAGCTATATTTATTGACTAATTTATTTGAAATTTTGTTTTTTATTGTTTAAAACTATTGAAATCGATTACATTTTATGAAATACTTTTTAATGTAAATAGCAATTGCATTACTTATTTTCAGGTTCAGTAATGTGATATTTTTATTTTTAAGTTGGAGGCATCTAATGCAAAATTTCAATTATCATAATCCAGTGGCCATTTATTTTGGTAAAGGAAAAGAAAAAATGATTGGCGAGTTAGCTAATCATTACAGCAAGAATAAAAAAGTTTTGGTTTTGTATAGTGGAGATTACTATGAAAAACTAGGAATTTCTGAAGTAGTTAAAAGATCATTTGCTAAGTACAACATTACTTTCGAAGAAAACGGTGATATTGTTCCAAATCCACGAATTGAACTAATTGACAAATTAGTAAAAGAAGTAAAAGAGATAGGAATCGATTTTATTCTAGCAGTTGGTGGTGGTTCTGTAATTGATACTGCAAAAGCTGTTTCTGCCGGTGCATTATATGATGGTAAAACCTGGGATTTCTTTACTGGTAAAGCTGAGCCAAAAGCTGCTCTTCCAGTAGGAATAATCTCAACCGCTGCTTCTTCAGGATCAGAAATGTCAAATGATAGTATTGTCAACGATGAGAATCATAAACTAACTCTGGAAAATAATATTATTCTCCCCAAATTTGCCATTATGAATCCTGAATACACTCTTAAATTTCCACTTTATCAAACAGGTGCAGGCCTTTCTGATATGATGACTCACCTTCTTGAACGTTACTTTACAACGGTCAAGGATGTTAATCTAACCGATAGGTTAATTGAAGGAGCAATTGAAGGGCTTATGGTAACTGCTTCTAAGCTCCAAAAGAATCCTGAAGATTATCAAGTACGTGCAGAAATTATGTGGGCTGCTATCGTTGCCCATAACAGTTTCCTCGAATGTGGTCGAGAACCGGATTGGGCTTCACATAGAATTGAAAATGAGTTAAGTGCTGAATATGGTATTACTCACGGTGAGGGAATGGCGATTGTATTTCCAGCTTGGATGAAATACACTAGTCAGTCTTTACCTAAGAAGTTTCTCCAGCTTGGTAGCAGACTATTTAACCTTGACCAGTATGAATACGATGACGAAGAAATAATTGACATTGTTATTAAGAAGTTCAAGGAGTACTTTTCAAATGTCGGCATGCATCAGAATTTACGTGAAGTTGGTATAAAGGATACAAGCAAGTTTAAACAAATGGCCCTAAATGCAACACAAAACGACACTACACCTGTAGGACATTTCAAAAAGTTAAGCTCTGATGATATTGTTAAAATTTACGAATTTGCTTTCTAATTCTAGGTTGTACTAGGTAATTAACCTTTTTTTCTTCACGGATTTGCAAGATTTAAAAAAGCAAGCTCCTAAGTTAATTGAGCTGAAAAGTTACAAATTTTATTTTGACTTTTTTGCCCATTTAACAGGAACTTGCTTTTCTTTTAAATTCAATTTGAAATTCTAAAACGTGTTGGTACTAATTTGAGTCGATTTCCACTAGTTACACTTCTATTTTTTACAATGAAAATGTTATTTGACATTTCGAAACTGAGACAGGTAGAATGAGTTTTGCAGTATGAGAACATTGTTATAATTTTTTTACCAAAAATAAATTACTCATTTTTTTAGCATTCAAAATGTTTTTATTTCAGTAAAATCGGATTTATACATAAACTGTTTCTTAAAAAGCCTGCCAACTGCTTAATTTAATGCCAAAAGTCGTTTAATTTTTTCATTTAAGATACAGGCTTTTAACAAGCATAATATATGCTTTTTTTATTAGTACTTTTTTTACATGAAAGAACTACTCACATATATTTATGGAGTTTTTATGTCTCACCCTTTTTATTTTTATATTAGTATTTATTTTATACCTAATTATGGAGTAACTTATATGAAAAAGATCTATAATCTAATTGTTCTTGTTATTTATATTCTATTACTGGTAAATATGACTGTAAAATTCATCCCAAATATAATCGCTATTGGAATTTCTTTAATAGTTCTGATTCCGGCTATCAATGCTAGATTGGATAACAGGCATAAAAAAGCTTTAAATAATTCACTCAAAAGGAAGACCTTAAAAAAATGAAATTCGAAAGACTGAAGGAAATCGAAAACATCTTAAAACTTAATGGCAGTGTATCGGTCAACGACCTTTCCACCAGGTTTGGCGTTTCAAAAGAAACCATACGTAAAGATTTGGACTACTTGTCCTCTAAGAAAAAGATTGGTCGCGTTCACGGAGGTGCCTATTCATTTGAATACAACAAAAGTGTCCCTTTTCACGCCAGAGATAAAATGCTGGTAGATGAGAAAAAAGAAATTTCTAGTTTAGCCGCAGAAATAATAAAAGATGGAGATACTATCTTCGTTGACTCATCAACTACTTCCGTCACGGTAGTCAAAAAATTGTTAAGTGATGGAAAAAAGATTAAGGTAATAACCAACTCCCTAGCTTGCGCTGATATCGCCCTTAAAAATGATAATATTGATTTATACACTATTGGTGGATCCCTTAATAAAAGTAATATCAGTTTTGAAACGCAAAATAGTGAACTCTACAATTTCTATAATGCCGATTATGCAGTCATCAGTCCTTCAGGAATTGACATCAAGTGCGGCGTAACTGATAAAAGTGACTGTTCATCTAAGATGCTTAGAGTTTTTATTTCTAGAGCCAAGCACACACTAATTGTTGCGGATCACTCAAAATTAAACTCAGTATCAACTTTTGCTGTAAGTCCTCTCTGTAATATTGATGGCATAATTACAGATAAAATAATTGACAAAGAATCTTGGGTTAATGCATCCCATAAAGATTCATTTTTTATTAAAGAAATTGAAACCGTAGACAAAAAAGACTAAAAAATTTAGTTTTCTAAAATAGCTGCACTACTGCTAAGAATAGCGACTAATTTTCTTTAAATAATTAACAAAAGCGACAAGTATTTGATGTGAACCCTAAAATTAGGACACTTTATATTAGCTGCTAACTGAGGACTAACTTCCGATATTCAAGCGGAGTTAGTCCTTTTAGTTTGGTTTTGATTCTTTTTTGATTGTAATACTCAATGTAGTCTCTGATTGCGTCTTCCAGTTCATTGAGATTCTTAAACTGCTTTTCAAATCCATAAAACATTTCTCGTTTAAGTATGCCGAAGAAACCTTCCATTAAGCCATCATCAAGCGAATTACCCTTGCGTGACATTGATTGGCTAATGCCATGATTTTCCAGCCATGCTTGAAATCTGTAGTTCTGATATTGCCAGCCTTGATCGGTGTGGAAGATCAAGCCGTTCAGTGCCGGATACTTGTGCCAGGCCTTTTTTAACATATCCATGGTCTGTTTAAGATTAGGACTGCGAGAAATGGTATAGGAAATAATTTCTTGGGTACACCCTTCAATGATCGGTGATAAATAGGTCTTTTGCCCATTGAGCTTAAACTCAGTTATATCTGAATACCATTTGTGATTGGGATAAATCGCACTAAAGCTACGTTTAATCAGGTCAGGCTTAATTGGACCTTGGGTACCGCGATAACTATTATATTTGTGCCAGCGTTTACTGACTATGTCCAACAATTTCAGCTTGTTCATTAAGCGCTACACTTTTTTATGATTGACTAATAAACCGCGACGTCTAAGCTCTACAGTAATGCGCCGATAGCCATAGCGGTGCTTGTGTTCTTCGTAGATAGCTTTGATTTCAGCCATTATTTCTTGGTTATCCCGATCATTATCGTTCTCCTTTAAAGTGTAGTAGTAATTATTACGAGAAAAATGGGGTAGATTGGGATTGGCATTAATAGTAGCAAGAATAAAAGTTACGCTGACTTTAAGCTCACGTCTTAGTTGGGTAACTGCCTGGGCTATTTCCGGGACTTGCGGTTCTTGGTCCGCTGGTCGACTAAGACGCTCAATTTTTTTACAAATTCGTTCTCGATAGTCAGCTTTAAGTTCTGCTGGCGTAAGCGTTCGATTTCTTGCTTGAGTCGCTGATTTTCCTGTTTGATCACTTGTTCTCTTTTGGTCATGGAGCGACCTTCCTCTCAGCTTATTAATGATATTATACCCATTTTTACGATATTCTCGTAGCCAATTGTGCAACATGCCAAAACTTTTTAAACCTAAAGCTAGTGCTACGTGATAAGGGGGTTCATGATCAACTATGATTCGCTTGAGTGCCTGCTCCTTAAAATTACTTGTGTAAGTAGTGTAAGGCTGGTCTAAAATAGCTAGACCGTGACGATTAATCAAAGCCAACAAGTAATCAATATTTGACTTGCCAACCCGATAACGCTGACTTAATTCAGTGGACCAACTTGATAATCATGCCAAAGATGATAGATTTCAATTTTATCTTGCTTAGATAATTTAGCCATAAAAATAACCCCCAAATTTGTCCTAAATTTGGGGGTCACTTCATTTACGTGAACTCTGCAGCTTATTTTTATATTGTCATCTATGCAATGTTAGCATCAATCTGTTTTTTCGCAAATCTTTAAGTAAGTTTGAACCAGGTTAGCTACGGTGAAGCCAGACTTCTTAATTAGTTCATCACCGTCACCACTTTCGCCAAAATGATCAATGCCAATGACGGCACCATCCAAACCAGTGAATTGAGCCCAATCATAAGTCGATGCCATTTCAACTGCTACCCGTTTTCTAATTGCATTTGGCAGGACTTTTTCTTGGTAGGACTGATCTTGCTTTAAAAATAGTTCAAAGCTCGGGAGCGAAACTACTCGTACATTGTGATTTTTCTTAGCTAGTTCTTGTTGTGCTTGCAATGCCAATGTTATCTCTGAACCTGTTGCCAGTAAAATCCCTTCAGGATCACCGTTTGGTGCTTCTGCCAGGATGTAGCCGCCCTTTGGCACGCCTTCTTTTACTTGTTCTTGATAAGCGGTTAAGGTTGGCAAGTTCTGTCTACCCAAAATAAAGGCAACGGGATTATTACTCTGATTAAGCGCATCTTGCCAAGCATAAATAGTTTCCAAATAGTCTGCGGGACGGTAAACAATTAAGTTAGGCATTGCCCGCAGGCCCTCGAGCTGTTCGATTGGCTGGTGTGTAGGACCATCAGGACCTAGTGAAATTGAATCATGCCCAAATAAGAAAATCGACGGGACTTTCATTAGTGATGCGAGCCGCAATGCATTTTTCATATAATCAGAGAAAATAAAGAAGGTATTGCCAAACACACGGGAGCCACCATAAAGAGTGATGCCGTTAATAGCAGTTGCTTCCGCAAATTCCCTGATACCGAAATACAGGTTGTTATTGGCGTATGAATCTGGTTGGAAACCTTGATCATTGTCAAAATAAGTTTTATCCGAACTGCCTAAATCAGCTGAGCCACCCCAAAAGTTTAAGTCAGATTTGCCAGTCAGTTGGATCGCGGTGTGAATTGCATCCCTTGTCGATGAAGAAGCCGGAATTGGCGCCTCATCTGACTGAAAATCAAGTTTAACATTATTATTAATGTTCTTAATCAACTTGCCACCTAATTTGGGATACTGTTCCGTATATTCCTGCAGCATCTTGGTCCACTCTGAATGCTTCTGCTTTCCAGCAGTCTTGCTCTTTTCAAAAACTTCGTAAGAACTTGCCGGCACTTCAAACGGTCCGAAATGGTAACCTAATTTTTCTTTGGTTTCCTTGACCTGCTCTTCATCTAAAACGGCACCGTGCACGACGTGATTATTAGCTAGTGGTGACCCGTAACCAATAACAGTGCTGACCTCAATTAAAGTTGGCCGCGTTTGCTCATCTTGTGCCACCTTAATAGCAGCATCAATTTGCGTCAAATCATTACCATCAGCCACTTTCAGGTAATTCCAACCATATGCGTTAAACCGCTCAGCTACATTATCATCACATTCCTGACTCATCTTGGCATCCATCGTGTTTTGATTTGAATCATACAACACAATTAGGTTATTTAACCGCAAATGTCCTGCCAAACTTGCCGTTTCGTGACTAATTCCTTCCATTAAGTCGCCGTCGCCAACAATCGCATACACACGATTATTGATTATTGGATAATTGGGCTGATTATAAATGGCACTTAAATGCTTTTCCGCCATTGCCATACCAACAGCCATTCCTAGTCCTTGTCCTAAAGGACCAGTCGCGGCATCCACACCTGGAGTGGTGATTTCAGGATGCCCTGGCGTCTTACTGCCAAGAGTCCGAAACTGCTTTAGGTCTGAAATTGATAAATCAAAACCTGCTAAATGCAAAGTCGCATATAACATGGCTGATGCATGGCCACCTGATAAAACAAAACGATCTCGGTTAAACCAATGTGGATCAGCTACATCAAATTGCATGTTTTGGTAAATTGTATAAATCAATGGTGCCGCACTTAGTGCCATTCCGGTGTGACCAGAATTGGCATGGTGAATCTCATCGATACTTAGAGCCCGAATTGTCTTAACGGCTAAATTATCTTTTTCTGTATATTTCATTTTTTCTCCTTATGATATGTTTGCCATCATAATAGGCAAACTGAATTAATTAGCCTTTTTAGCAGACTTTTTTTGCTTATGGTCAAAAATAATGGACACGATAAAGAAAACAACTAATGCAGCTACAAGTGCCACGATAATTAATGTTCTACCGCCAAGAAGGCCACTATAACCAACATAAGAGCCAACAATTCCGAAGTCTGCGTCCGCATAACTGGCGGTACCAAGACCTAAGTGGCCTAAAACCGGAATTAAAATAATTGGTACAAAAGAAATCAGTAAGCCATGAACAAAGGAACCGATCACACAACCTCGACGTCCACCCACGGAGTTGCCGATGACGCCAGCAGCGCCACCACACATGAAGTGGGCAACAACACCAGGGATAACAATTGTCATATGTAAAACGACCATTAATAATGTAGCAACGAGACCACCGACAAAGCTGGCAAAGAAACCAATGATGACGGCATTCGGTGCAAAAGTAAACAAGATTGGGATATCTAGCCCTGCTTTAGCATTAGGTACTAATTTACTGGAAATACCCTTGAAAGCCGGAATTAATTCATTCAAAATCATTCTTACGCCAGCAAGCATAATATATACACCAGCTGAAAAAGAACCAGATTCAATCAGTGCAAAAATTAGGTAGTTGATGCCGCCACTTAATTTTTCAACATAAACAGGGCCAGCAAAAATAGCAATAATCAGGTAAGCAACCGCCATGGTAACGGTGACGGCAATTGTGTTATCGCGCAGGAAAGATACCTTTTTAGAAACATGCATGTCCTCAGTTGACTTTGATGAATCACCGACAACTTTTGCTACCAAACCAGCAATCAAATAGCCGAAGTCACCCGTATGCGCAATCGCAATTTCATCACTTTTAGTGACATTTTTGACAAACGGCTGAATTAATGCCGGCATAATCGTGTCGAATAAGCCCAAGAATGTGCCGCCAACGATAATGGATGGAACTTCAGTAAAGCCGGCAACTGCTAGCAAAACGGCTAACATACATGACATGTTGATCATGACGTGGCCAGAAAGGTAAATGTATTTAAAATGGGAAATTCTTGCTAAAAGGACGTTGACAATCATGGCAACTAACAGAATCATCGCCGTTGCGCTGCCATATTTCGTTAATGCTGTTGCTGTGAAAGCCTCATTATTCGGAACAACGCCTTGAACAAGAAAGGCGTGCATAAACATTTTGCCGAATGGAGTTAAAGAATCGGTAATTACCCCAGATCCCCCGGTTAACACCAGAAAACCAACGAAGGTTTTCAAACCACCAGAAATTACTTCGGTTGAATCCTTTTTTTGCAGGATCAACCCCAGAACGGCTACTAGACCAACTAAAATTGATGGTGTTCTAGCAATACTTAAAAAGAAATTTAACACTTCATTCATTAGTCATCACTTTTCACTTTCTTTATCTACACTAGCCAAATATTGTTGAATCTTGGTTTTTAATTCATCTTTGTCAATAATGCTATCAAGCTGAGTGACATGATCAGCTCCGACAACATTAGCCACAGCATCATACATGTCACGTCCGACAAAGAAATGATCCGCTACACTCGGATTGAGTCCCGACAAATCGATATGAGTAGTTTCAACATCCGGTCTGCCTAACTGTTTCAATACTTCCTGCATATTCATGTCCACCATGAAAGATGAACCAACCCCAGTACTACAACATGCTCCTAACTTCATTTTTCGCCTTTCTCAATTAATTCTTCAATTTCTCTAGCCGTTTTCGCATTCATTATCTGAGCCACTTCTTTCTTATTGCCTAGTATCTTGGCAAGTTCAGAAAGTGCCCTTAAATGCGAGGTTGCGTCACTTGCCGCCAGCACAATAATCAGCCTGATTTGATGATCAGCATCGACTAAATCAATATCGTGATCTAGCAGCAATAACGCCATCCCCAATTTATTCACTCCTTGATTAGGGCGCGCGTGGGCAAGTGCTATTTCTGTCCCAATATTGATATACGGGCCGTTTTCCTTCACGTTGTTAATCATTGCATCAATGTAACGACGTTCAATATTGCCTTTGGCAAGTAACGGCTGTGCGCATAACCGAATCGCATCTTCCCACGTGATTTTTTGGTTATGACTAAAACTAATCTGATCTTCTGTTAATACTTCACTTAACAATGGTCCTGTCCTTTTTGTCTTTTCCTCATGTTTTCTTTTACCGATTAAAACCTGTCTGATGCCTTTTTTAAGTTCTTCCTCGTTCAATACCTGCGTATTGTCGTAAATGGTTTCCATCAGCGCCTTATATTCTGTTTGCAAACTTTCTGCATTGGTAATTCCGTTAAGCTGAAAAAAATGATCAATATTTTCAAAGTCTTTACCAGTTAGTACGGTATTAACCTTTAGCCACGGGACCGCTACGCCGCTCAGTGCAATATTTGTAATTACAACCTTTTCGGGCAATGCGTTATTTTTTAATTCTGAGGGAGCAAGTGGCATGCTAAAGTTTACGTACGGATATTGCTCCACCATTTGGGTCATTAAAAACCCGGCCGAGCCATTGCTCCCAGAACTGACTAAAAGGACTTCGGGGGCCTGTTCCTGCTTACGCGCAATTTGCGAAGCAAAGTAAACCGATACTAGCCCCACTTCATAATCATTTAAACTTGCCCCAATAAACCGCTCAAACGGGTGAATGCTCATTTTGGTGTAAATATAAATATCAGGATAATTTTCCTTAATTAGGTCAAAATCACTGTTTTGATACTGTTGCCGATATTTGACTCGGAAAAAAGTAGTGGCCAAATGAACAACAAGATCTTGATGCAGCTTGTTTTCATCTTTAAAGGAACAGTCCGCTAAGTTCTTAAAGGCCTTAATAATAGCCCAAACAATTTGGCCAATTTCATCATTAATTCCGTCTTTAGGAAGCTTCCTTTTTTGTCCACCCAATAAAACTGACGTTAGATAGTCCTGTTCAAATTCATCAAAATGATCGCCTAACAGTAGCGTTAAAAAAGATCTGGCAAATTGATACTCTGGCCCACTCTTAATCTTTTTTGCTAAGGGATAAATAGCATTGTCCTTAGCCCTTTTTTCATTAAAAATCCGTTGCAAAGTTAAGGCGTAAAAGTATTCAAAAGGATTGATAAATTCTTCAGAATAGATAATATTATTCGCACTTTCAAATGAATTCAGCCACTGATTAATCAAACTACGCAGCTCTGTAATTTCACTGGTGTCATATAACTTAGCAAGGTCATGGTGAGCATATAGCCAAGCAAAAAGAAACTGGCGAATTTTTACCTCTGATCCACTTAAAAAATGGCCATCATAATTGGAAATAATCGTAATGTCATACGATCTCATTCTATGTTTGAGATTTTCGATATCTTTTAAAACTGTTTGCTTGCTTACTTCACACCTTTCACAAACTTTCTGTACGCTAAATTGGCCCTTAAGATAAAGTCCAATAAACTCTAAATACTGTCGCTCCTTTGCACTATATTGATTATGATTCAGGCCCGCTTGACATTGTTGAATTTGCCTTTTACTGTCTTCGCTTAAGTAATAACCTTGGCCATAAACATTACGCGTGCCCTCAATATTGACCGCTTTAAGCTTTTGGTTTATTTGACTTAAATTCTTGTAAACACTCCTTTCCGAAATAGCAACTTTTTCAGACATATCGCTGATTGTCATGAAATATTTAACTCTTACAAGGAGATCAATAATCTTTAGCTGACTCTGGTTAAATTTCATTTTCATCAATGTTGCCTCCTTGTTGTTTTTATTATGGATAAATCGCTTCCACGAAAAAAGTTAACTAAGTTCAGTACAAAAACTGAACTACAAAAAAGCATGAAGTACGAAACTTCATGCTTTTTAATTATCCTATTAATCTATTTGTATAATCAAATTGGCTTAATTAGCCGTTGATAAGTATAATTTTACTATTATAATAATATGAGTAACTTTCAAAAAAGAGCTTTTATCACTTAAATAGGGAGAATAAAAATGGAAAACTGGAATTTGCAATTGTTAAAGAGAATTTTGAAATATTTAATGATAATATGTTTGCCCATTTTAGTATTTAATATTTTGGGTATTATTTTAAAGCCTTTTAATTTATCAAATGAAACAATTCATATTTTAAGTACTTTTGCTGCAACCATTTTAGCAATTAATGCTACTTTATGTGCTATTAAAGCATCTACTATAGATACAGCAAAAAAAGAAAATCGCTTTAAATATACGATGATTTGGTATTTCAGCATAAGTATAATTCTAACTTTAATTAATATTTATGTAGTTACATCTGTATTCTTAGATAATCCTCTAGTTATAATTTTTGATGGTTTAATACTTTGTATAATAGTTTTATCCCTTGTATGGATTTGGTTTTTTTATTCATGCTATAAAGAATGTAAGGTGGCTATTAGCAAAGATAATAAAGGACGTATACTATTTTTTACAAATCTAATAAGAACAATCTTGGTCGCAATCGCATCTTTTTTACTTATTCAAACTAATATTATTAATAATATTAGTTCTAATAGCTACAGTGGAATGCCATTGAAATGTTTGCTAAATTGTCCAGACTTTCAAAAAGATCTTTTTTGTGCTATCGCCTATTTTTTTAATTGTATTGCGTCTTTATTTTATCCAATGATAGATATGTACATGTATACTGTGAAAGCAACCCGTAAGAGAGCAGAAGATTATGAGATATTAGATTGATAGGCCTTTGCTCGTCATAATTGCTAAACCAATTAAAAATTAATCAAAAATAACCACCTTAGCTAAAGTGGTTATTTTTTTAGCAATCTTAGATTTGCCACGGAAGTTCGGCTTCAGTAAGTTTTTACTTTTTCCAATCAAAAAAGGCTCGAGTATAAAACTCAAGCCTTTAAATGTTACTCTAAATTATTCTCTTAATAGCCGCTTGGCTAAGGCAAAATCGCCAACTGTTGCCGAACCATTATTATCAATTGCAGGCAAAACAATGTATTCTTCAAGTTTAGGGACATGAACGTAGTTATTCAACAACTTAGCAAAATCACGCCGAACCTTTTGCAAGAATGCTTCACTGGTTACCCCGCCGCCAAAAACAATTTTGTCAGGGCGCAAAATCAGTGTTACTTGAAGAGCAGCTTGTGCAACGTAATAGCTCATAATATCCCAAACAGGGTCAGATAATGGGACATCCTTTCCTGGCTTGTTCAGACGCGCTTCAAATGTGGGACCTGATACTAAACCTTCTAAGCAATCTTGATGAAACGGGCAAACGCCAGCAAAAGCAAGATCATCTGGATGACGCTTTAATTTAACGTGACCCATTTCTGGATGGCCTAAAGAGCCAACAAGTTTGCCATTAATAATGGCACCGCCACCAACACCAGTTCCGATAGTATAGTAGACCAGTGAATCAATGTCGTCGTTTGACAACAATGACATCACATATTCACCGTAAGCAGAACCATTAACATCAGTTGTGAAATACATTGGTACCTTGAGGGACTTTTGCAAGAAACCGACAAAGTCAGTATTGCTCCACCCAGCTTTTGGTGTATCAGTAATAAAGCCATAATTGGGCGCGGTCTTGCGGACTTCAATCGGACCAAATGATGCAATCCCGATCGCATCTACCGGAAATTTTTTAAAGTAATCAACCGTCTTCTGCAATGTTTCGGAAGGCGTTGTGGTCGGAAAGGTAGTTTCATCTTTAATCTGATAATTTTCATTGCCGACCGCACACACGAATTTAGTACCGCCAGCTTCAATTGATCCTAATAACATTTAGTTTTCCTTTCAATTTTAATTGAATATCTTTACTTAATTAAGTGTACAGCGAAAAGCATAATAACTCGATAGCTTTTACTAAATGTCCACTAAAAAATAATATTAATTGCTGTTATTAAGCGCTATTTATTACAATCGCTGACAGACTTCAAAGATTTCTTTATTTGGACCATAAAAATTAAAATATTTAATACCATTTTCCCAATACGGCAAGCTTTGGATGCCGTTCTCAACAAATTCAACATCTAACTTTTGCACTTGCGCAAATGCTGAAGCAATATCGTCCGTATCTAAAGCAATATGATTAATCGCCCCAACTTTTTCCGGAGCTTCTGCTGGCGATTCCCAGCTTTCAATCATTAATGAGCCTAATTGATAAAAACCGACTTGGCTACCATTATTATCTTCGGTATTCACTAACTTAAATCCTAATGACTGATAAAATTTTTTGCTTTGTTCAAACTTTTTCGTTGGAACACCAATATGCTGCAAACCATTAAAAATCATTTTTTACCTCAATTTATTTTCTCGTATTTGCTTCTTGCCAATCTTGATAATATTTTATTTTTGAAACTAAAATCTGACCTTCTGTGACAAAAAAACTTAACTCTCGACCAAGCTTATTATACATCCGAGCGCTCAACGCCACATTATTAATATATAAAATAATAATACTGTCATCTACAATCAGCTTCAGGTCATATGTCTTACCTTTAACTAGGGGAAGTGGTCTCTCTAAGCCAGTAGCAAAATATGAGGGCCAAGGATAGTTAGGCGTACAAGTAAATTTAAGTATATTTTCTGGTCCATATGCCTGGTATTGGTAGCCTGCTCTAGTTTCTTCATTAACATATGCTTTGACGCCAAAAGACTTAGTATCTTGTAAAATCGTAATTTGGGCTTCAAGTAAAAATTGGTCAGGAAGATTTTTAATTATGGTTTTTTCCTTTTTCCCATCATTACAACTAAGTCTGATTTGAGGCAATGGTCGACTTTCAGCAAAATTAGCAGTAATTGTTTCCGGAAGATCTACTCCTAAAGTCTTATCGGGCCGTTGAATAATCTGGTGCGGCACAAATGCACCACCCCAATCCCAATTACCTAAGTCCTGCTCATTTTCTTTAGTTGCTACCCAGCCGGTTAAAAAGCGCCCGACTTGACTGTTACCGACCGTTCTTGCGGCATAATAGGCTTTGCCATCAAAAAATTCATCACTAAGGGAATGCCATTGATTAAATAACCCATCACTAACGCGATATTTAGTCCGTTTATCTTCAGAATATTCAGAAAAAATTAGGTACCAGGTATGATTAAGTTCAAATAAGTCTGGCATTTCAATCATGTTAAACTCATTCGGTACCCAAAAGTCACCCTTAAAATGCCAATTATGTAAATCTTCTGATTCAAAATAAACCAGGCGCCCAGTTGGCTTCTTTTTATCTCCCGGCAGTCGTGCACCTAACACAAGAACATAACACTGGCGCTTCTTTGAATAAACAATAACTGGATCGCGCCAATCATTATGATCATAGCCTTTTTGCGGAGCCAAGCTGGTTTCCTTGCCTTCTTTTTGCCAATGAAGTAAATCTTGACTAGTTGCTGACATCAGAATTTCAGAAGTCTTTTTAGCTAATTTTGCTTGGCGATTATGTCCGGTATAAAATGCAATTTGCTCATTTTTGCCTTGGGTTACACTTCCAGCATAGATAAACTGGTCGGCAGCATCATGTTTACCTTTAGGTAAAACCTCACCATGATCCTGATAACTAACAAAATCTTTTGTCGTAACTAATGACCAGCCAAATGGATCAGTCAACGGCTTAGGATTGCGCGTATCACGCTGGTGAAAAAGGTAAAAGGTCTGGTCTTTTTCATTAAAAAATGGCATGCAATCACCAAACCAATATCCTTCTGGTTGATAAAATATTTTTTGCATATTAAATTCTTTCTTTATTCATCTTCTGCATTTTTTCTGTCTTGTGCTTTAAACATGGTTAGAGGAGTTAATTGTTGCAGCTTTTCAACCACTTGATCTAGTGACTGATTCTGCATCCGCAAGTTTAACGCTTCAATTAAAACCGGTAAGCTAACGCCACCGAATAAGAAAAAGTCATTGCTGTATTTATTGCTTCTTTTTGCAAACTCATTAAACGGGGTTCCGCCAGCCAAATCGCATAAAACAAGTACCGACTGATTAGCTGTTGTCGCTAATAACTGATCTACCTTATTACCAAAACTAACGACTCCCTGATCTTTAAGACCGAGTGCTTCAATTTGGTTTAAGTGGCCAAAAAGCGATTGTAAGACATTTAAAAATTCTTCTGCTAATTGGCCATGTGTTGCAATAATAATATTGAACATAAAATCATAATCCTTCTAATATTAAAGGTAATCTTTTAAATAAACTGTTGGACTCTGTGGTGTCGGAATAACCGTTACTTCCACACCACGGTCCAATAATTGCTTAAAGGCAGTTATTTCTTCTTGAGTAACATTAATTGATGGCCTAATACGGGTTGTTCCAGGGCGAGCCGCCAAGTTGCCTACATTTACTTTTGTGATAGGCAAGCCGTTATCAAGCAAGTAATTCACATCAACTGGTGAAACACAAATCAGCAATACGCGTTGCCCTTCATAACGACCACTTTTAATATTCGACACCGCTTTTTCTCTACCCAAAATTGAGGTACTAACATTAGCCGGAGCAGCCAGACGAACAACACTTTTCCGCATATCGTCATTCATAATTGCATCATTAATTACCATTATTCTTGTTGCGTTAAGCCGACCACTCCACTGCGTAGCCACCTGCCCGTGAATCATTCGATCATCAATTCTTACGTGAATAATTCCTGCCATCTTCTCTGTCATTACTTTTTCTCCTATGCCAAAATATGTAGCGCATTTAATGCGATTGATACTACTAATACAATTAAAATCACATAAACTGGTTTAACCTTTTTTCCTAATAAATAGTAAATTACGCCAACAACTGCTGCTGGCAACAATCCAGGCATTATTTGATCCAAAATATTGTTACCAGTCATCGTTAACTTACCCTGTTTAAACGTAAAGGCTAAATTGACCTTAACCATTGTTGCAGCCAATGCTCCAACTACCATTAAGCCAAGTACAGATGCGGCATTGGTTAATGCTTTTAACGTTGTATTGATTGAAGAAAGCATTTTGGTTCCTGAGCGATAACCAGCAGTGAATAACGGATAGGCAGTTAGCCGAATTAAAATAGACGCAATTATCCACAAAATGCAGCCAAATGGATTACCGTGCAAGGCCATGTTAGCGGCAATTGCACCAAAGATTGTCCATGGAATCGTAACAAATAAGCTATCACCAATTCCGGCAAGCGGTCCCATTAACCCAGTTTTTAAGGCACTAACTGCCTCAAGTGAAGCCGTTTTACCATTTTCTTCCATTCCAACATCAACGCCCATAATAAATGGTGCCGTGTACGGAGTAGTATTAAAAAACTGTAGTTGTGTGGTAATGGCTGTCTTTTTACCAGCTGGGTCATCACGATAATTTTCTTCGATGAAAGGCAACATGGCATAGGTATAACCCAAACCTTCATATTTCTCATAATTTAGCGAAGTTGCACCAAACACAATCCACCGATTCATCACTTTGCGATATATCTTTTTCATTTTACTCATCTTCGTTTGCCCCTCCGTTCACAGCATTTGTTGTTCCTTCACTAGTTTTAGTCTGGTTTTGATATAACAGTAGGGCAATTGCAAAACCAATCAATGAAATTCCAATAATTGGCATCTTGAGGTAAATTGCCAGTACAAAGCCAAAGATAATGTATGAAAAATAATCTCTAGTCGGCAGGTACTGTAATAACATGCCAATTCCGACTGCTGGTAAAATTCCGGCTGCGGTTTTAAGACCGCCTGATAACCAAGCAGGAATATAATTTATAAAACTACCCACAATCTTTGGTCCCAAGATGACAGTTAACAAAACCGGAATTCCTGAAACAAAACTTGTAAATAACGTAGCCAAATATTGCATCCAATTAATCATTTGATAATTTTCTTGCTCCGCAAATTTTTCTGCCCGCTGTTGACAGAAAATATTGGCAGACCATTTTAAAACATCAACTTGAACAATTAATAGTGCAATAGGAATCGCTAGTGCAATCCCAATTGCAGCTTTTTGATGCGTTGCAATCGTTAGATATGTTCCAATTAATGCGGCTGTTTGGTAATCAGGTACCGAAGCTCCCCCAAAACTGGTAATTCCTAGTGTCATCAGTTGCAAAGTACCACCTATATAGAGCCCAGTCTCAGCATCCCCCATAATTAGGCCAGTGATAAAACCAGCAACAACCGGTTGCGAAATGCCTAATTTTGGTCCTTCTTTATCGAAGTTAATAATAAAGCCGTAGATTACGACTAAAATGTTACGTAATAGCATCTTCTTCTCCTTCTTTTGTAATGGTCCAAATATCTTTTACTTGGACTAATTTGCCCTCTACCGTTTTATTAGCAAATACCATGCCAAGATTGGGAAGAAAAAAGCATGCTAATCAGCAAATACTAACTAACATGCTATTTTATTGGTGGTTAAAAATTATTTGGTCAATATAAATTAACTCAGACACCGGAATTTTCACATTATAATTGTCAATAATCACACTAAAAGCAGCTTTGATAATTTTAAGATCTGTTGCATATTTGTGTGCATACGTCTTGGCATATTCCGGATCAAGGTCATTTTTCTCCTTTCTGATTAGTCGTTCGATCAAGTAGCTAATATGCACGTACAAGGTAAATTTTTTCTGATTAGACAAAGATATTGAAAAGCGCCGCTCAAGTTCCTGTAAAAAAATAGTAATGTTTTCAATCACTTTAGGTGCGTCAAGGATAGTCACCATATTAATCGTACGTTCAAGAGAAAAATTCTTAACCAAATTATTCATAATGAGTTTAATCTCTGGCACCGTGAAAGACTTAGTCAGCCATTTTTGCAGCTTAGCTGTCCCCTTATCAGACAATATTTTTTCAAGGTGAATAAAATCTAGTCCCGGAATTTCTGGGTTTTCCGTACCGACAATGCCGATAACATCATACATTTTATTAACCACTTTTACCTTATGTGGATCCTTTAAAGCTTGGTAATCATACGGAATAATCTTGATTTTACTACTGCTTGGCATGCAGCGCTCTAATAATCGCGCCACATGAGTCGCCGTACCAATTCCTGAATAGCAAGTAGTCAGAATTACTTGTTGACGCCGCTTAGCCGGATAGGTTAGCTTAATTTCAATCTTGCTTTTTTGTTGTGCTAACTGGCCAATTTCGCGAAAACTGCGTTTTTGTAAAATGCTTTCGCCAACTGTTAAAGCTAGTGATGTCGAAACGTTATTGATCAACAACAGCGGTGCATCAAGCTGGCGGGGAAATAGTTTTTCAATTTCTTGTAATGACCCCATGTCAACTAAGATAATTAGGCCATGACTAACATCATTATTTTCACTGTAATCAATTATTTTATTAGCAATCTGTTGTGTACTAACATTAATCGGCATATCAAAAGCATCAAGAGTATGGGCATTTAAAAGTCGGTTGACCACATTGGCAATACTGCCAGCCGTCGCGTATCCATGAGCCAATACGATTGCCTTTATTAGCCCAGTTTTAGTAATAATTTCAAGCTTATTGAGATAAATTGATAAGAAAATATAGTCAACTTCGTTTAATTCAATTTCTAAATTATTTTTGATTAATAGCAGCAGTTTGCCGACATAAGCATAAACCTCAGGATAGCGCTGGCGCACTTCCTGATATAAACTGTGCAACGCATTTTTTTGCCTAACCTCATCGATATTCCACTGAATTTTTTGGCGCTCAAAGAGATAATAACTAATTGCATAAATGGCATTACCACTTACCTGCAATTGATAAGCATTTTGTAACTGCTCAAAAAGATGCTTAAGGCGTTCAATTACATAGGACAATAAGGGAAGCTGCTTACTGGCATTTTTCTCAAATAATAAAGTATCGAATAGCTGGTAGACAATTTGCTTCAGCTTGGATTCACAGTTTGGCAAATGATTATTACTTTGTTCATAGGTCGTTAACAAGCGCTCTAGACTATGAAGAAAAATTTTCTTTTCAGGAAAACTGCGGGCAATCAGATCGGCTGGTTCAGTTTCATCAGTAATCTGCAGTGGTTTTTTAGCAGACAGATATGATTCTGTTTTACTTCTCATTAAAACGTCGACCGGTAAATTATAAGCTGTCAGTGTCAATTTATTCGCCTTTTTTTCATCGGCATTAGCACGGGCAATTGTTAATTTGACGGCATTTTTCAAGTCGCCAATATTTCCAACAGGAAGATAATTAGCCAGCATTTCAAGCACCTGATCACTAACAATAATTGGCTTTGCAATCTCACGCTGTTCATTACAAAGTAAGGTATATATTAAATTCAGTCTTTCTTCCCGACTTCGCTGACTTAATGGCGGCAAGCTAATCTTAACCGGTATTCGACGCATAAAAGTAGTTAAAAAGTTATTTTCTACTTCTTCAGTAGTTGCAAAGCACAAACGGACACTTACCCTTTTACCGTGACTTGTTTCACCGACTGGATAAACCAGTCCTTGATCAAGATAAGTAAACAATTTCTCCTGCCCTTTTGGTCCCAGACGATGAACTTCATCTAAAAATAAAATGCCACCGTTTGCTTCAACAAACGCCCCGTCATGATCTTGATCTGCACCTGTGAATGCACCCTTCTTATACCCAAATAAGTTGCTAGTAAGCAATTCCGGATTATCAGCATATTGGGCACAATTAACCGTAACAAATGGTGCAGTTGTCTTAATTAATTTATTCGTCCGACAAAACCGATTGATTAACCCAACTAAATAACTTTTACCAGTGCCACTTTCACCTGTAATAAGTAATGGTAGTCCGTTATTAGGATATAAAACAGCAGCCCTAACACGTTCGACACTTTCTTTTAGACTAGGATTTATTTGCGCAAAACTTTTTAAAATATCTTGGTTGTTATTTTCTTGTTCTAACTGAGCAACTGTTGCATACGTATCTTTTTTTAACGCATAATTGCTTTTTTCAAACTGGGCTCTGTGAATAAAACGCACTGGGCGTGTTTGAACCTTTACTAATTTATGCTCATTTGTTAATTGGTTTAAATAAAGGCTGACAGTATTGCGCTTTGCATTAAGTGCTTGAGCAATACCGCCAGCCGTAAATCGCTTGTCAAGATGATCTAAATCAAGCGTCTTGGTTTGCTTTTTAAGATAAGCCAGTACATCATTTTTTAGCATAATCTCCTCAACTTCTCTGCCCTTTCATTTTCAAGATAAATCGCTTTCAAAGGACATTTTACCGCAATTCTTGCTACAAATAGTGCGTGTTCTACTGTGAAAGAAAGCGATAAACAAAACTTGGATGATAAAAGCCACAGATATTAAGCAAGAACACGTTTGCTCAATTTAAATAAAAATTTCAGCTTTTTTTACTGTGAAAAATGACATACTAGTGTGAACTAAAAAAAGCCTCGAAAATGTTTTTCAAGACTTAGATTAATTAACTATTTTTAGCTTTTCTGTTAGTTCTTTCTCGGAATAGTTTAGTAAATAGATATAGCAGAACATCAGTAATAACTGCGGCCAATGGAAACAGACTAATGTTTCCAATTAAACGACTGTAGTACATGGATAAGCGTGGCGTCAACGGAAAGAGAATTGCTCTGGCAGGAAGAAACCACGGAATAGCCATTAGAATTATAAAAAGAACCTGAATCTTTTTTGATAAGGCCGCAAAATTTAGGGGAAAGTGATCGCTATTTTTATATTTGAGCACATAATACAATATTCCGATTATCCCATATGACATTGTTAAGTTGCTGATAATGTCCATTAAGTCACGATTCACAATGATAATTCCTTTCTTTAATCTCTGACTTAAAAATAAGCTCAGCTAATAATTAATTTCATTCTAGAAGTTATATCTTACTTTTGCAAGCGCTTTAAAAAATAATCATATTTATTACTAAGTAGCTTTTCGCCTTTTTACCTGATTATTGGGATCACAAATAATAAAAAACGAATAAAAGAACGCATCTCTTATTCGTTGTTGATTTTATGATTACTAATTGCAAAGCATTACTCAAGTCACTTAATTATCCACATCGTCATTAGGCCAGCTACCAATACCAAAACTAATTCATCATGCTCTAAGTGATAAATAACAATCCAGTTATCATAAGCTTTACCATAATTTCCACATTTTGCTGGGTGAAATTCACGCTAGCCGCTCCATTCTCCTTTTAAAGCATGATCCTTAATCTGCTTTAAAATTCTGTTATCTTGCTCAATCACCGCTTCTAAGCATAGCTTTAATAACGAGATCGGGTAATGCTTCTTAGCTAACTTTTTTAGTTGACGTTCAAATGACGATGTTTGTTCAATTTTCATCTAACTGATCAACCAAGTCATCAAAATCAGCTAATGAACCAATCGTTTTTACTTGTCCAGTTTCGGCTTCTTTTTTGGCTGCTAATGCCTCTGGAGAATCCAAGAAACTAATCAAACGAACTTCGTTATTTGCCGCTTTAACCAAAGATAATCGCATATATTCAGAAATAGTTAAGCCTTGCTTGGCTAAATTACGTTTAGCTCGCTCACTAATATCAGAAGTGACCCGTGTTGACACAGTTTTATTTTTGACAATGCTTGTGCTCATCATATTTCCCTCCTAGTGTTTACCATGGTATTACGTTACTATATAATGCTTTTCAACTTTCTACAATTAAACAAATTTTAGCTCATAGATTAGAAGATGCATTGATGTGTATTATAAAAAAGATATGGAGACTAAAGATGTCAATACTACTCACATATTCAGTAACTGTGCCTACCTTTAAGGCTCTAGTAACAGTTGATGCAGACGAATTTTGCAGGGACCATTCTAAAACTGTTTGCAAAAAATGATACAGCTCCAAAGTATTTGGTAGGCCTAGAACAAAAGTACTACGCTTTAAATTAGGAGTTTAATTATCCAAATCGTCATTAGGCCAGCTACCAACCAAAAGATCCGGTGTTTCAGCCATTGTACCATATTTAATAAATTCCCTTAGCTGTGTGATTGAGGTTAACGCAATCTGCTTGTTTTTCCCTGTTAATCCAGTGGCAATTTGCTCAGCCTGCTTAAGCAGTTCAGCTGCCGGCCGTTGGTCGCCTCTAGCATCCATTACCCGTAATTCTGCTTTAATTAGTGGCTGAAGTTCTTTTATTTTTGAGTTGTGATTTAAGATACCATTAATGTATACCGTATTGCCCTTGTACTTGCCATTCTTCGACACTAAGTCAACAGATACACCATTATGAATCTTATTAACACGTTTAACCTTAAAAAGTGTCTGATTTTTAACAATCTTTTTAAGCGTTTTTTGCCGATAAGGTTTTCCTGATTGGTGATAGAGCGCTCCTTTTACAGCATTCGGCAATTCAAAGACATAGCCAGCTTTTGCTAACTTTGCAGTCCATTTTTTCGCTGTTGAATATGGTGCCTTGACCGTAATTGCTGCAGCTACATCGCTTGCTGGTAAAATTGTTGAATTGGCAATCCCACAAAGTGCTGTAATCACAACAAGTTTAGTTACCTTTTTTATTCCTGTCTTCATTTTTTATTTCTCCAATTATTACCAAAAATACTTTTCCCTAAGCAAAATTTATTTTTTCTTAGTTCGATGAGCATCAAAACTATTCAAAGTACTTCAATAAAGTTAATATTGATTATGAATACAATACTACAAATATATTAAAAAGCTAGTTATTTAATTTAAGTAAGCACTAAGAGACAGACTAAATAGTTTTCAATTAAAGGACTGGGTTGAAATTTTTTTTTGATTAGCTCGGGCAAAGAAAAAGCACCAAGCTATCTAATAGCTTGATGCCTAAATTATCTGTTCTATCTGCTTTCACTTTTGGAAGATTTGACAGAGCGCAGTTTTTTTATTTATCTGGTACATCTTGAATTGTCACATCAGCGCCGAGCAAACGCAGTTTTTCCTGAACCCGGTCATAACCACGCAAGATATTGCCAGCATTATTAATAATAGTTTCACCGTGGGCCATTAGGCCGGCAATCATTAGACAAGCACCGGCCCGAATCTCACCAGCAGAAACTGTTGCACCATGCAATTTAGAAGTTGGGTGCACGAGGATGATATCATCTTCAACCTTGATGTCAGCTCCCATTTTCCGCAACTGCTCAATATGGCCAACCCGCTTAGGGTAAATACGATCAATTATTACCCCTTCGCCAGTCTTAGCGGTAAGTAAAAGTGGCGTGACCGGTTGCTGCAGATCGGTTGCAAAACCAGGATAAGCACCGGTTTTGATCTGTGTCATTTTTAAATCACCTGCAGGATAAACATACAGGGAATCCTCATCAGCATCAATCACAACACCCATTTCCTCTACTTTTGCTAAATAAGAATCTAGGTGTTCCTCAATAATGTTGTGAATACAAATACCATTACCAATGCAGCCAGCAAGTGAAATATAAGTTCCAGCTTCAATTCGATCCGGAATAATTGTATGTGGGGCTCTGGCCTCCAGCTTTTCCACGCCCTCAATTCTGATTGAGTCGGTCCCAGCACCACGAATGGTTGCTCCCATGTTGTTAAGAAAAGTCGCAAGATCAATTATTTCCGGCTCTTTAGCAGCATTTTCAATGACTGTTTGCCCTTGTGCCGTAACTGAAGCCATAATAATGTTCATCGTCGCACCAACGGACGGCATCTCTAAGTGGATAGTCGCTCCCTTTAGACCGGTCGCGGGAGCCGTAATTGTTATTTGATCATTTTCATTTGTGACACATGCGCCTAAGGCTTCAAAGCCTTTAATGTGTTGGTCAATGGGGCGGGGTCCAATATCATCCCCACCAGGGAAGCCCACAACAGCCTTACCAAACCGGCCAAGAAGAGCACCCATAAAATAATATGAAGCACGCAAGCTCTTGATTTTACCGCTTGGCAATGGGCTCATCTTAATGTTCTCGGGATCAATATGCAAAGTGGTTTTCTGAAAATCACTTTTAACATCCATTTCATTTAACAAGTCCATTAAGTTGTCGACATCAGCAATCCTCGGAACGCCTTCCAAAGTTACCGGTGTACGCGACAAAATTGATGCCGGAATCAGTGCTACAGTGGAATTCTTTGCACCACCAATCCAGACATCACCCTGTAGGGGCTTTCCACCATGAATTATCATTTGCTTCATTGGCGAAAAAATCCTTTTCTATTTCGATTAGTCATAATAATGTTAAAGGAATTTAACAGAAAAAACAAGAGAAGACTTCTGTCCTCCCTGCTTAAAAATTAAGATTTTTGTATTATTCAACTACACGCATTACAATTTCTGTTCTGGTAATCCACAAGCTGCACCAATAAATGCCTTATATAAGCCTTCTGGTCTTTGTGGTCTACTCAAAAATTCAGGGTGATATTGCGCAGCAACGAAGAATTTGTTCTTAGTTATTTCAATTACTTCAACTAAGTGATTATCTGGGGAAACACCAGAGAAAGTCATACCGGCTTTTTCAAATGCTTCACGGTATTCATTGTTGAATTCGTAACGGTGACGGTGACGCTCTTGGATAACTTCTTGGTTACCATAAGCAGCAGCAGTCTTAGTTCCAGGCTTTAAGGCAGTTGGGTATAAGCCAAGACGCAAAGTACCACCAATGTTTTCTTCATCCCGCTTATCTGCCATGATATCAATTACATTATGAGTTGTTTCAGGATCTGCTTCGATTGAGTTAGCATCACGATAGCCTAGGACATCACGAGCAAATTCAACCGTTGCCATCTGCATTCCTAAGCAAACACCTAAGAATGGAATGTCATTTTCCCGTGCATACTTAATCGCGGTGATCATACCTTCTAAACCACGCGTACCAAAGCCACCAGGAACGATTAATCCATCTGAGCCCTTCATAAAGTCAGCAATATTGTCTTCAGTAATATCCTCTGCTTGCACCTTATTAATTTCAACATTGGTGTTGTATGAATAACCAGCGTGCTTCAAGGCATCAGTAACTGAAATGTAGGCATCTTCAAGTTCTACGTATTTTCCAACCAAAGTAATCTTAGTCTTGTACTTCAGGTTCTTAACCCGCTCATCAAGCCGAATCCATTCAGCCATATCAGCTTCCTTTTTCGGACTTTGCAGGTGTAAGAAGTCACAAACCTTTTGGTCCATGCCTTGCTCTTGGAATGCTAGTGGCAAGTCAAAGAGTGATGGTGCGTTGATTGATTCAATAATCCGGTCAACCGGAACATCAGTAAAGTTAGAAATCTTGTCCTTATGTTCTTGGTCAATTGGCATTTCTGCCCGTAAAACCAACATGTTAGGCTGAATACCAATACTACGGAGTTCGGCTACTGAGTGCTGTGTTGGTTTAGTCTTCATTTCTTGGGCAGCGTGCAGGTAAGGTACCAATGTACAGTGAATGTACATCACGTTTTCTTCCCCAACTTCGCGCCGCATCTGTCTAATTGCTTCCATAAATGGGGTCGACTCGATATCACCGACCGTACCACCAATTTCAGAAATAACCACATCAGAATCAGTCGTCAGCCCTGCCCGCATGATTTTTTGCTTAATCATGTCCGTGATGTGCGGAATAACCTGAACAGTAGCTCCGTGATAATCACCACGACGTTCTTTTTCTAATACTTCTTTGTAAATTTTCCCAGTTGTTACGTTCGAATATTTACTTGTCCGTACGTCAACAATCCGCTCATAGTGACCTAAATCAAGGTCCGCTTCAGTACCGTCATCAGTGACAAAAACCTCGCCGTGTTGGTAAGGATTCATTGTACCTGGATCAATATTGATGTAGGGATCGAACTTTTGCATAGTTACCTTTAAGCCCCGATTCTTTAACAACCGGCCGAGACTTGAAGCAGTGATTCCTTTACCCAGAGAAGAAACAACACCGCCAGTAACGAAGATATATTTTGTCATTAGCCAAACTCCTTTTGCAAAAAATAAAAAATAAAAAAAGCTCCCTTGCGGGAGCATAAACGCACATAGGGTGCCCAAGTAAAATACTATCATTTTCAGACATGAAGTCAAGAAAAATTATTCATCTTCATCGTCATCATCATTTAATTCAGATAATTGACCTTCGATACCGTCAGGCAAGTCCTCATCATCTTCGTCATCCGTATCAACGAAATCGTCATCTTCGCCAAAGTCGTCAGCATCGTCATCAGCGGTAGCATCAAGATCTTCATCTTCTGGATCATCATTATCGTAATCGATAATATCATCGCTACCAGTAGCACTTGCTAAGAAAGCATTGACCTTCTTATGGTGAGCACGGGTATCTTCTTCATCCTCATCTTCAGGGTGGTTGACTTCTTCGTCAACTGACTCATAAGGAAACCATGAGCGCAAAGCCCAAACATTTTCACCCATTGAAATGAACTCACCATTAGTGTTCAAGTCAGTGTAAAATTGGGGTAAACGCTCCCGAATTTCCTCGTCGCTCTCACCCAAGTACTTTTGTACTTCATTAACAATATCGGCAAAAGCCATTCTCTTATTGTTATCTTCCAAAATTGCGCGAGCAACTTCAATCATTGATAATTCATTACGATTTTTGTCTTTAAAGTCGTTTAATCCCACAATTGCATTCCTCTCTTTTAACAATCCTTCTTATTTTACTAGGCGTTTAAGTAAAAATCAACGTGACGGTATAATTTCCTACTAAGTATAGACCACTAAAGAGGTCATATTCAATGTGAAGTTCCCTAGATCCATCAATTTTAGGGAAAAATTTAATTATTTTGGTCCTACTAGTTAAATCCATCTGATAACCTTGGGCTACGTAACGACATTCCTTTTTCTGGCCCACACTAAAGTGGAGTTGGGAATAATCACTGGCAGAATCACCACGTCTAATGATTACATCATTTTCTTTAATTAAAAGCTTAACGGGCACTTCGCCGTCTTCCAGATAAGAGACACGGGTAATCCCATTATGCTCGGTTAATTCGCCAGTACCAGACTTGCGAAAAGTTTCACTTTCCTTTTCTTGTTTAATTGTACTAGTAAACGCAATTTTTACTTTAGTCATGACTTAACTTAAATTCCTCATCTTAACCAAAAGCTGGCACCAGCAACTCGGTTTGTTAAATAAAAAAAGCTAACCATCTAGATTAGCTAAAATCTTACAGTCAAACTGGCCAACTTAAA
Source organism: Lactobacillus sp. B4026 (assembly GCF_026535825.1). Lineage (NCBI taxonomy): Bacteria > Bacillati > Bacillota > Bacilli > Lactobacillales > Lactobacillaceae > Lactobacillus > Lactobacillus sp. B4026. Next base: position 98,974 of record NZ_JAFNPD010000005.1, on the reverse strand, counting down.
AGTTTTTAATCGAGCAGAAGTCGACTGCTTATTGTCATTATTATAAAGTAAAAAGCCGATTTTCGCCAGTAAAGCAAACCCTAGTTGCAATCAACTTAGTGCAATTATGGCACTTGCCAGCATAACTGAAGCAAACTCAAAATTGCCGAAAGCGGGCCTTACGCTTAGTTAGCAACTCATTAACTGACAATTTAGCAAAAGCGGCAATTTTTTGCGCAAGCAATTGCCGCAATTTAACCGCATCCTGAGCTAACACGTCTTCAGGTAAAACACGTTCAATTACACCGTGTTCTTTCAGCCATTGCGGCTCAATATGCATTAATTCGGCAGCTTGACTAGCTAGTTTACCATCTTTCCACATAATTGAGGCAAACCCTTCTGGCGACAAGACGGTATACATACTGTGCTCAAGCATCCAAATTTCGTCACTGCAGGCCAAAGCAAGCGCGCCACCGGAGCCAGCCTCACCCACAATAACGGTTAATAGCGGCACCTTAAGCTGAAGCATCTCACTAATGCTTTGGGCAATGACTTGCCCTTGGCCACTTTTTTCCGCGTCAGCTCCTGGATATGCTCCGGGTGTATTTAATAATGTAATCACTGGAATGTTCAAACTAGCCGCAGTTTTCATTATTCGGTTAGCTTTACGGTAACCACACGGTAGCGGGCTACCAAAGTTCGTCGCTAACCGCTTGTCAAGTTCTTGCCCCTTATTGGTTGCAATAACGGCAACACTGCGGCCGTTAATTGTCGCAAAGCCGGCAATAATTGCGGCGTCGTCACCGGTTGCCCTGTCACCATGCATTTCGAAAAAATCAGGAAAGAGCTGTTTTACCAGTTTGTTCATGTCAGTTTTGCTATCACTGCGGGCACCATTCATGATGGCAGTAATTTCGTCATTTGCCATTAGCTCGCTCCCTCCCACTTTTTAGCGGCGAAAATTGCCAATAGTTGTTCTAGGCATTCTTTCTGTTCAGTTCGGGGCACGATGGCGTCAATAAAGCCGTTAGCAAATGCATTTTCAGCACTTTGAAAATTTGGCGGCAATTTTTTATTAATTGTCTGTTCAATTACCCGCCGACCAGCGAAGCCAACCAAAGCATGGGGTTCGGCAAGAATAACATCACCTTGGGAAGCAAAACTGGCAGTTACCCCACCAGTTGTCGGATCCATCATGACTACAATATAAACCAGTCCTGCTTCGCGGTGCTGGTTGACTGCCTGAGAAATCTTGGCCATTTGCATTAACGAAGTAATTCCTTCCTGCATCCTAGCCCCACCAGAAGCTGTCAACACGATGACCGGTAGTTTTTCCGCGGTTGCCCGCTCAAACATTTTCGTAATCCGTTCACCTGTGGCACTTCCTAAACTTCCCATGATAAAATCAGGATCCATAATGCCAAGAGCCGTTTCATAGCCACCAATTTTAGCTTGTCCAGTTAAAACGGCATCCTTAAGCTTAGTTTTGGTCTGCATTTGCTTAATTTTGGCTTGATATTGGGGAAAAGCCAGAGGATCAGTTGTCGCAATTGTTTCATCCCATTCGCTAAACTCTTTGGTCAGCATTTTAAGCCTTGTTCTGGCAGTTACCCGGAAGCCGTAGCCGCAGTTAGGACACAACCGGTATTTGCCTAATTTGCGAAAATAAAATTTGGTCTTACACTGCGGACAAACCCGAAAGATTCCCTGTGGTACATTTTCCTGGTAATTGGCTAATGCGTGGTGAGGATGCTTAGAGAACTTAATTGCCATCTGTCACAGCCTCCTTAGCGCCAGCTTTTTCTTTTTCCTGCTTAATATAATAAGGTAAAAACTGTTGATCAATGTAGGTGGTCAAGTAGTTACCACTTTGAAAAGCCGAATCGGTTAATAATGCCACTAAAAAGTCGCGGTTAGTTTTCAGACCCGTGATTGAAAACTCACTTAGGGCGTCTAATAAGCGTCTGATAGCCAGCGAACGATTATCGGCATGAGCGATAATTTTAATAATCATGGAATCATAAAAAGGTGAGACTTGATCCCCACTGTTGACACCACTCTCAATTCTGATACCTAAGCCGCTGGGCAAAGACATCTGCTTGATTTTACCGGCTTGCGGACGAAAATGGTGAAGTGGATCTTCGGCATTAATTCGGGCTTCGATGGCGGCACCATGCAGATGGACATCATCTTGGGTAATACTTAAATCATCCCCGGCGGCAATATGGAGCTGCTCTTTAACAAGATCAATTTGTGCAACTTCTTCAGTAATCGAGTGCTCGACTTGAATACGCGTATTCATTTCCATAAAGTAAAAATGATGTGCTGGATCCATTAAGAACTCAATTGTTCCCACATTTTCATAGTGAATAGCCTTAATTGCCTTGGACGTAATCTTTTGCAGGTATTGCCGTTCTTGATCATTGATCTGTGAACAAGGTGTTTCTTCAAGCACTTTTTGCTGTTTACGCTGCATTGAGCAGTCACGCTCAGGCAAAGCCACAACGTGGCCCGCTTGATCTGCAATAATCTGCACCTCAATGTGCTTGGCTGGTGAAATGATTTTTTCAAGGTACATCGAATCATCGCCAAAAGAAAGTTTTGCTTCTTCTTGGGCCTGACTGAATGCCTGTGGCAAATCCTCGGGACGCTTAACCTTCCTGATTCCTTTTCCGCCACCACCAGCAACGGCCTTAAGCATTACCGGAAAACCTACTTTATTAGCTACAGTTAGGGCTTGGGCGGCATCTTTAACGGGACCAGTGCTGCCTGGAATAACGGGAACTCCATGTTGCCGCATTGTTTCCCGCGCGTTGGCTTTATTTCCCATAAGCGAAATGGTCTTGGCCTGCGGTCCAATAAAAACCAGGTGACATTCAGCACACATCTGGGCAAATTCCGAACTTTCAGATAAAAAGCCATAGCCGGGATGAATAGCTTGTGCTCCGGTTAAAAGAGCCGCACTAATAATGTTTTGCATATTTAAATATGATTGTGCCGGCTGAGGCTGACCAATGCAGACAGCCTCGTCCGCTTCTTTGACGTGTTGGGAGTCTTTATCGGCAGTTGAGTACACTGCCACCGCGGTAATATCTAACTCATGTAAAGCATGAATGATGCGAACTGCGATTTCTCCCCTATTAGCGATTAATACTTTACTAAACATGTTTATCCTACTTTACTGTATGGCAAAAATTAATTCAGCCGTGCATGCCACTTTACCATTAACGGTCGCCTTTGCTAGTCCTATTCCGGCCGAGCCACGCAATTTATCCAGTTCAACCGTTAAATCTAGGGTGTCGCCCGGTTTAACCATAGCCCGAAAACGGGCATTTTTTATTCCGCCAAAATAAACGGTTTTACCAGTAAACTCCGGCATGGTTAGCAAGGCAACAGCTCCAGTCTGCGCTAAAGCCTCAGTAATTAATACACCAGGCATGACGGGATTACCGGGGAAATGCCCCTGAAAATAGCTTTCATTAATGGTTGTGTTCTTGCGCGCATGGGCATATTCTCCCGGGCGATAATCAAGCACTTGATCAATCAAGAGCATTGGGTAGCGGTGAGGCAAAATTTGCTGAATTTCCTGGCTTGATAAGGTTTGTTTAGTTTCTTTTTCACTCATCATTTGCACTCCTTTAATCAGGAATAATCGTCATCAATGGTTGATCGTACTCAACCACTTCTTCATTAGCCACCAAGATTTCAGTAATTGTTCCACTGCTAGTGCTTTTGATCTCAGTCATCATTTTCATCGCTTCAATCAAGCAAACAACTTCGCCCTTTTGAACATGATCGCCAACTTTTTTATATTGCGGTTTATCGGGACTTGGCTGCAAATAGACGATGCCAACCAGTGGCGCCTTAACTTGCACTGTATTAGCTTTTACCTCAGTAGCTTGTTTAGCAGACTCAGGGAGAGCCTTGGCTGAAGCTGTCGGCAGTGCGGGACTGGCTTGCTTCTGCTGCTTAGCAACTTCTTCACCTGTGCCGGTTACCTGAACCGGCTGGTCAGCGATGTCTCGTTTATCAATTAAAATATGGCCACCTTCAAAGTCCAACTCAAGCTTTTGAATTTCACTTTGATCAATTTGTGCGATTAATTCTTGAATTTCCGCAAATTTCATCTAATCACCCCATCTTTTCATTGCAATTACCCCGTTATGACCACCAAAGCCAAACGAATTACTTAAGGCGTAATCAACCTGCTGGTGGCAATTATTTTTAGTAACCAAATTAATTGCACACTGCGGATCTTGCTGCTTGAGCCCCACATTAACTGGTAATTGACCAGAATTAAGGGCCAAAATGGTGGCAATAGCTTCAACAGCACCAGCAGCTCCTAGCAAGTGACCGGTCATGCTCTTGGTACTTGAAACGAGGACATTGCTATCCGCTCCAAAGACCTGGTTAATTGCTTTTGCTTCTGCTATATCATTAGCCTTTGTACTTGTACCATGAGCATTAATATAGCCGACCTGTTCTGGTGCAATTTTACCTTCCGTAAGCGCCAACTTCATTGCGCGGGCCGCTTGCGTGCCAGCAGGATCAGGCGATGTAATATGGTAAGCATCAGAACTGACTCCGTAACCAACAATCTCGCCCCATATTTTAGCGCCCCTTTTTTGTGCATGTTCCAGTGACTCAAGGATGATTGAACCAGCACCCTCACCCATCACAAAGCCAGAACGGTCCTGATCAAACGGAATACTGGCTCTTTGGGGATCTGTTGCTGTTGCCAAAGTTGCAATTGCCGCAAAACCGGCAATGCCGCTTTCATTAATTGCTGATTCCGATCCGCCAGTAATCATGACATCAGCATGACCATCCTTTATTTGCCGAAAGGCTTCGCCAATTGCATTTGTAGCTGAGCTGCAGGCCGTAACAATTGTTGTACTGATTGCTTGTGCGTTGTATTTAATTGAAATGTTGCCAGCGGCCATGTTCGCAATCGCCGTTGGGATAAACATCGGTGAAACCCGGTCAAGACCTTTATCATGCCACTTGATTACCTGTTCTTGAATCGTAGTCAAGCCGCCAATGCCGCTACCCCAAATAACACCCAAGCGCTCACTATTGGTATTTGCTTCATTAATACCAGCTTGCTGAATGGCCTCCGCCGTCGCATACATCGCATATTGCGTAAACCGATCCATCCGCCTCGTATCTTTTTTAGCTAAATACTTCAAAGGATCGAAATCCTTCAATTGTCCAGCTAAGGTTACGCCAGTAGAACTGGCATCAAAATAGGAAATAGGCGCAAAACCGACTTGTTGTTTGTTTAAACCTGCTTGAAAGCTGGCTAAATCATTACCAATGGGAGTTAGAGCTCCCATTCCCGTAACTACTACTCTTGTCATAGCCTCTCCTTTACTGCATGGTTAAACCGCCGTCGACGGTAATTGTTTGGCCGGTTACATAATCACTTTGAGCTAAGAAAATAGCCGCCTGCGCCACTTCTTCCACTTGGCCTAGACGCTTAAGTGGAATCTGGTCAATTATCTGTTGCTCTAATTTAGAACTAAGATTTTGGGTCATCTGAGTAGCAATCATTCCGGGCGCAATCGCGTTGCACCGCAAGTTACGCATGGCAACTTCTTTTGCAACAGACTTGGTTAAGCCGATTACTCCTGCCTTACTGGCAGCATAATTTGCTTGCCCAATATTACCGGTCAACCCAATTACACTTGCCAGATTGATAAAACAACCGCTGCGCTGCTTATACATTGGTCTGACTGCTTGTCTGATAACGTTAAACGTACCAATCAGATTAGTATCAATCACGCTTTGAAAATCTTCTTCTGACATTCGGTTCAGCAAGCCATCCTTGACAATTCCGGCATTATTAACCACGACATCTAACTGATTAAATTGGGCATAAATCTGGGCAATCATTTCTTTGACAGCAGAGACATCCGTTATATCGGCGCTAAGATCAATTACATCATTACCATATTTTTTTAGTTCTGTAATAATTGCTGGTGCTACCGGTTTACGCGCATTTAAAACAATCTTGGCATGATTTTGCGCAAAAGCTTGTGCGATAGCCAGACCAATGCCGCGTGAGCTGCCTGTTATCAAAACAACTTTATCTTTTAAATCCATTATTTCATTGCCTCCAATGCACTAACTGCAGCTTGCATGTCAGCACAACTATCCGTGCGGTAAGTTGGCACACCGGCAACCACTTTACGGGCAAAAGACAGTAAAGTTTGACCGGGACCAAGCTCGACTACCGCGGTTAATTTATCTTGGTGCTGCATTAATGTCTTAGCAAAATAAGTTGAACTCACTAGCTGATTAGTTAAATTAGTCGTCAAATTCGCGGGCGTAAATTCTGTTTGCGTTGTTGTACTGTATACCGGAAAGCGCCCTTTTTGCCAGTTAACTTGCTTTAATTCGGCATTAAGATCTGACTGAATCGACTGCATTAACGGAGTGTGAAAAGCTCCGCTAACCCGCAGCGGCACTACCCGGGCACCCTGAGCAGTTAACTCACTACATGCCTTGGTGACAGGTTTTTCGGCCCCGCCAATTACCACTTGCTTTGGAGTATTAACGTTGGCAATGCCGATTTCTCCTAAATCTTGGACAGTTGCTAAAACCGCCTTAATTTTAGGTAGCGAACTTTTCATCACGGCCACCATCACACCAGGATGTTGCTTGCTTGCTTTTCCCATTAGTTCGCCGCGTTTTTGGATAAGTCGCAAAGCTGAAACAAAATCAATGTTATGCGCACTCGCAAGTGCACTGTATTCGCCTAAGCTAAGACCAATGCCAAAAGCAGGTATATCTACGCTATCCTGCAATACTTGGTTAAGTGCATAACTCACTGCTAAGATTGCTGGCTGTGCATACTCAGTTGCCGCCAATCGTTGTGCTTGCGCCTGATTATAAAGTAGGTCAGGTAAGTCAAACTGCAAAATATTGCTGGCCTGATCAATCAACTGACGATACTGCGGTACTGATTGATATAAATCTAGCGTAAGTCCGGTTTTTTGTGCTCCTTGTCCACTAAATAGTAATCCAATCATTGCTTAACGACCGCCAGTCAATAGTTTTTCTGCTTGTTCAGCTACTTCAGCCAAAATCTCCGCAGCTGGTTGTTCTTCATGCACCATGCCAGAAATTTCACCGGCCATAAATGAACCGGTATCCGGATCCCCGTCGATGACTGCCCGGCGCAAACTGCCGCTTCCCATCTCTTCTAATTTGGCAAAATCAGGCTCAGGCTGCAATGCTTCTTCTTTTTCCAGCTTGATATAGTCCTTTGCCATCTTATTTTTCAAAACGCGCGAAGGATGACCAGCATATTCGCCAGTTACCATCGTACTGGCATCTTTAGCACGCAAGACAGCTTTTTTATAATTCGGATGAATCTTTGATTCTTTCGCAACTAAAAAGCGGGTACCCATTTGAACACCTTGTGCACCTAACATAAATGCAGCTGCAAGACCGCGGCCATCACCAATACCACCAGCAGCAATTACCGGAATTTTCACGGCATCTACCACTTGCGGAACCAGTGCCATCGTTGTCAATTTACCAATATGACCCCCGGATTCCATCCCTTCCGCAATGACAGCATCAGCACCAATGCGCTCCATCATTCGCGCAAGTGCTACTGAACCGACAACAGGAATTACCTTAATCTGTGCTTTTTTAAATTCGGATAAGTACTTGGAAGGATTACCGGCACCAGTAGTGACAACGGCAACTTTGTCCTTATTGGCTAAGATTACGTCAACCACATCATCGGCATATGGTGATAGCAACATGACATTGACGCCAAAAGGACGGTCGGTTAACGACTTTGCCCGCTCGATTTCTGCCGCTACAACATCGCCTGGTGCATTGCCGGCACCAATAATTCCTAGGCCACCAGCATTGGAAACACTGGCAGCCAACTTACCATCAGCAACCCAAGCCATTCCGCCTTGAAAGATTGGATAGTTAAGTCCCAAACTTTTCATTAATGGACTTAATTCCATGAGTTAACCCTCTTTCGCAGCTAGCTGTTTTTGCACAAAATCAACCAAATCTTGAACGGTCTGAATACCATCTTCACTTTCAATCTTGATGTCAAACTCGTCTTCCAATTCATTAATTACTTCAAAAACATCCAAACTATCGGCATTTAAATCATCCTTGATATTTGCTTGCGGCGTCACTGCAGCATCGCTTTCTCCGGTTTGGGCAACAATAATTTCTTTTACCTTTTCAAAAATTTCTTGTTCTGTCATCTTGTATACTTCCTCTGTTAATTTCTTTAGTTAAAAAATCAGTGCAATGCTGGCAACCGTCAGACCGCCACCAAAGCCGCTTAAAATTAATTTCTGGCCGGGTTGAATATCACCCGATGTTACAAATTCGTCTAGCAAAATTGCCACACTAGCCGCCGAAGTGTTGCCGTAACGGGCAACATTATTCAAAAACTTAACTACTGGCTCATTAAGATGTTTGGCAATTACGGTTAAGATGCGGCCATTGGCCTGATGCAAAAGATACCAATCAACATCATCTTTTTGCCAATTAGCCTGCGTTAATACCCGGTTAATTGAACTTGGCACTTCATGTGTAGCGAAGGTATAAACATCGCGGCCCTGCATTTCTAAATAGTGCTTGTGCTGATCAGTATCATCTTGGCTAAAGGCGGAAACAGTCGGCTGATAGCCGGCCGTTAGAATTGCCGCCTGTTCACCAAATGCACGCAAATCTTCAGCAATAATTCCCGCGGTGGCGCCATCTTTTTCCACAAGTACGCCACCACTACCATCGCCAAACAGCACGGCAGTAGAGCGATCTTGCCAGTCAACTAACTTGGTTAAAACTTCTGCACCAATGACCAGCCCCCTGTGATAAGGACCAGCAAGCAACTTATCCGCAACGGCCAATGCGTAAATAAACCCAGAGCAGGCGGAATTAAGGTCAAAAGCTAAAGCATGTTGGGCATGAATCTTTCCTTGCACTATTGCAGCTGTCGAGGGAGTTAAAAAATCCGGTGACATTGTAGCCACAATAATAAAATCAATTTGATCAGCAGCAACAGCCGCTTTTTTTAGTAAACTTTGCGCCACCTTAACAGCTAAAGCTGAAGTCTGCTCACCGTGAGAAACATGGCGCTGTTTAATACCAGTGCGGGATGAAATCCATTCATCAGAAGTGTCCATTATCTCTGCCAAGTCATCATTTGTGACAACTCGGGGTGGTACATAGCTGGCTGTTTGCGTAATTTTTAACCCCATCAGGTTAATGCCCCTTCTTGTTATCAATATGCGGTGGAAATTCGAGAAAAGCCCTCAGATTAAGCAGAGCCCGTTCAATAATGGCTATCTGCTCTTCATCAAAACCTTCGATAAATTTCTTAACCATGTGTCGGTGAAACGAGTCGTGTGCTCGGTAAATCAAACGACCGCGATTGGTTAATCCTAGGCGAATAATTCTGCGATCATCTTCACCGTGAATCCGAATAACATAGCCTTTGCGTACCAGCTTATTAACCATTGTTGATAACGAACCGGCAGTAACCATTAATTCACTAGCAACTTGCGAGCTTGTCTTATGCTCATACATAGAAATGACATCAATTGCATGCAGTTCCCTAATTGAAATGTCTTTAAATTCGCTCTTACGTAATTCACGTTCTTCTACACGCATGATATCGGAATAAACCGTTGTTAACAGGCTATTAATTCTTTTCAAATCTGTTTCCAATAGCATCACCCCTTAGTCAATAGTTATTACTAAATTGCGACTTTCGATTCTTTCATACTAATCAAAAAAGCAGCTAGTCTCCGCGTTTTGACTCGTAAAATTGAACAACTTAAAAATTAAAAGCGACAATTATCATCTTCCCTATTTACTTTGTACTTCAAAATAAATTATGAAAGTATGATATTGTATTAAGTGAAAAAAGTCAAATAAATATTGTATTTTGCGCTTTTTAGGTTAAAATCTTAATAATTTAAGTCAATTTTTAATCTTAAAATACTTTGATAATCAAACTATTATTTTTGAATGAGGTAATATCAGCAAAATGTGTAATGAACAAACTAGTACTGCCGTAAAAAAAGAGAGCCTTAAAATGTTGCTAGCAGATTTGCCATTGCAAATCAATTGGTGGCAAACATGCAAATCGACTAATTTAGCTGCTAAAGAAGATTTCTTAGCAAATGGTTATGACGGCCCCAAACTGTTTGGCAGTGACGTGCAGACTGGCGGTTATGGCAAAAATGCTCGCCCCTTCATCTCAAATCAAGGAGGAATCTACCTATCACTAGTAATTAAAGCGCCGCAACTAACCGGGCAAAATCAGGGCCTGTTAACCACTGGCATTGCTTGGCAGCTTTACGAAACCATTAAACAAGAATTACAGATAGAAACAGAGCTTAAATGGGTTAATGATCTTTTCTGGCAGGGCAAAAAAATAGCGGGCATTCTGGTTGAATGTCCCGCTCCACACATTGCCATTATTGGTATTGGCTGCAATCTTTTTCAAACTCATCTAAGCGAAGAGTTACCCAGTGCGACTAATTTGCTTACTGTCCAGCCGACCACCGCAAAAACTTGTCATTTAATCAGTAATTTAGTCCACCACCTATTTTCTTTTATCCCCAATTTTATCCACAGCGATTTCCTCCCCCAATATAAAAAACATATGATGCTTTTAAACAAAAAAGTTACCCTCCAATTGGGTCAAACAACCATTCAAGGACGCGCGGTTGACCTAACACCTATGGGTAACTTAGTTTTGGAAACTGAAACAGGCAGTCGGTCATTTAATGCTGGCGAAATTACTAGAATCCGCTAAAAAATGACCTACTTTTTAAAAATTAATCTGCCGGTTTAACCAGTAATAAATTGATGCCACCTAATAAAATTAAGATGACACAAACAGTAATCAGCTCTTGCTGGCCTACACGGTCAAGAAGAGCGCCTGCTACAACTGATGCGATTGGTCCGCCAATTTCGGTACCGGTACGCATAGTTGTTAATACTCTTGCTAAATATTGATTTTCCGTTACATTTTGCTTTTTAGCTTCGCCTAAAACATTATGGATACTAGTTGCTATCCCAAAAATAAACAGTAGAAAAACAAAAGCAATCATGTTAGTCATGAAAAAGAGCATTAATATAAGCGGAACTACACTCAAAATCCAAGAAAATGCCATTATCCGGGTATCAGCCTTCATTTTACCAGCTAATAGTGCGCCTAGAATAAAGCCAGCCATCAAAAACAGATAAAATGTACTGTAAAGCGCCGGTCTACCACTTTTTTGAGCAATACGAGGCAAAAGCAGAATTAGCGCTGGACTAGCAAAAGAAAATAGGAGTGATGACCAAAAGTATCGCTGCAAAAAACTATTTGCTCGCACATATTGATACCCACTGATAACTTGCTGCCAATAATTTGCAAGAGTCACTGTATGAGAAACCTTTTTAACCTGGTCATGCTCTTGACTAGAGACTTGATCAAGAGCAACTAGCAATAAGATCAAGCCTAACAAACTTAGGCATGCACAAATAAAAATAATTTGTCCACTAGTTAGAAAAGCTAACAGTGCGCCGGAAAGTGCGATACCACCAATTTGGACCACTTGATCAACAATATTTATTTGTGCAATCATTGAGGTCATCTCATTTTCTTTTGTCAGACTGCCTTTTAGAATTGCCCGGTCAGCTGGATCAAAAAATTCATCACAAAGAGATAGTGCTCCCGCAATTAAAATTGCCCAAAAATAATTATGTGCAAAAAAGGTAATAGTGGCTGTTAACGTAAAAGTTAAACCTACTTGCCAAATCATTGCAATAATGCTCGTCTTCTTATAAGAGTGGCTGTCGATAATCGGACCATAAAAAATCGACAATGCTGCTGTCATAGAAAAAATAGCATTAACGATACCGACAATAAATGAACTTTCGGTCTGAGTTTGCAGCCACCAAATAAAAACCAATCCGTATAAAGAATTGCCTAGTCCGCTAACTAGTCGAGATATTAGATAAAATTTCTTTTTTAACATTGACCTACCTCTTGTCCACATTATTGATTAAGCAACCAGGCAAAGCAGATTTTAATTAACAGATCATTAAATTGATAATTATTATTTTAATATTATGAATGCTAAAAGCAAAGTGCTTTTAGCACTTAAAAAGCACATACCCGCTATTCACAGGTATGTGCTTCTTATTTTCTTAAGGAGATTTTTACATAACAAATCAATTAATTTATTAAACTAATACCAGCTTGATTTTTCTGTGGGCAGCATTAGCAATCTCGCTTAATAGTCCCACGCTAACATTCATTGAACCTGATTCGATACGGCTAATTGTTGCTTGCGACTTGCCAACATAGCTAGCAAATTCTTTTTGCGTCATATTAAGATCATCCCGCATTTTGCGAACTATTACTCCAGCATTTAAATTAAAATCTTCTTGCGCAAATCCTTTGGCTAGCTCAGGATTCTGTTCAATTCTTTTTTCAATGTAATTATCAATAAAGCTCATACTATTTCACCCCATATTTTTGTTCATAAAGCTTTCTGCGTAGCAGTGCTTTATCTAATTCTTTCTTAGGCATTTTTTGTGATTTCTTTTTGAAACCGTGTGTTATCACATATTTATTATTAGAACTATGAAAGTATGGTGCTCTAATAATATTTGAAGAAAATTTTGATCTTACTTCCAAGAGGTTAATCTGGCCCTCAATTTTCTTAGTCCATAGCATTCTACTGGAAACAGCAAAGCCCTTTTCTTCAACATTCTTAATCGTCTCAGTAAATTTTTGCATTTCTTTAATTGAAAGATTATCAAGAAATTCTTCAAACTCTTTTTCATTATAATAACTGAATTCGAAACTTTTCATAGAATAAATATAGCATATCTGCTATATTACGGCAAACAAAAAAATTGTCTTTACTTCTTTATTTTCAACAATTAAAAAGCACATACCCGCTACTCACAGGTATGTGCTTCTTATTTTCTTAAGGAGATTTTTACATAACAAATTGACTTATAGATAGTAATCACTAATCGAGACTAACTGAGATTGTCCGATCTCGCGGCAACATATCATCAGAAAAGCTTTGTAATTCTGTTTCCAAAATGCCGAGATTTTCGGTTTTTTCTTTTAGATAAGCAACTGTCAGAGGTAATAAATCGATTCCTACTTTAGGATTTAACTGAGTAGCCTGTCTGATTTTTTCAAGGCGATACTCAATTGTTTTGGGGTGAACCATCAAAATATGGGCAAGTGAAGACAATGTAGCCTGCTTTTTAGTATATAGCCATAAAGTTAGTTGCGTATCTTCATCTAACTGGCTTAATTTTTTCCTGACATCAGGATAGTCCAGTGAAGAATGAACGATACTATACATATTGGCTACTTCATCGTAGTGAACAATTGAATCAAATTTATTACTTAACAATAAGGCAAAAAGTGCCTCTTTAATACTCCCAGATAGGTCGAAATGTCGTTTACCTATACCAACATTGGTTTCTTTGGGTAAACTAGTTAAAAATTTACTTTCTTGCTTAGGCCGCATTACATAAACCCGATTGTTCTTGTCAAGATCAAACGCTAAACGCCATTCGGGCAAGTTGGTAACAGAAGAAACAACCATAGCAAGATATTTCACATCCAAATCAACTCCATTCATTTTTGCGCGGCCATCAAATCCATTGTTTGCGACAGGAACATCGTAGTCAGATACATATAGCCATTCATGCATAAACTTATCAAGCATATCTTATTCTCCTATTGTATATTTAAATTTGTATAAATAAAACTTATACTATAATAATTTAATCCATTAGACTTGCTAATTACAAATAGGCCACTATATAACTCTTATAACATCTTTAAATTTATACATGTTTATGAAACTTTAGTCTGGCAAAATAATTGTTCCGTCACCATTTTTGAGGTACGAAGAGATATTGTCTAGTGAGGTAATAACAGCCGGTTTATTCGACTTTTCAACAAATGAAATCGCAGCTTCTACTTTAGGTTTCATCGATCCAGGTGCAAATTGATTTTCACTAAGAAATTGTTTCATTTCTGCAACCTTAACCTGATGCAAATCTCTTTGTGATGGCTTGTGATAGTTTATTGCAACATATTTCACTGCGGTCAAAATAATCAATTGATCGGCATCTACTAGTTCAGCCAGTTTAGCCGCAGAAAAGTCCTTGTCAATAACCGCTTCAACACCGCGAATTTCCTCACCAGATTTAATAACGGGAACACCACCGCCACCAGCAGCAATTAGTGTCATTCCCTTTTCTACCAGCGACTTGATCGCATCAGCTTCCATAATACTTAATGGTTTTGGTGAAGGAACTACCCGTCTAAATCCGCGACCAGCATCTTCGACAAGCTGCCAATCCGGATGTTCCTTTTTTACTTCATTAACTTCATTTTCTTGGTAAAAAACTCCGATTGGTTTTGACGGATTCTGAAAAGCTTTATCGTGTTCATCAACCACTGTTCTAGTCAGCATCGTCATAATTTTTACCGGTAATTGACGTTCATCAGCTTTCATATCAAGTGCGTTGGCAAGCCACAGTCCAATTTCACCCTGCGTCATTGCGCCTACTGTATCAAGAGGCATCGCAGGATTACTTTCTGAACTACCCGCAAGTTCCTGCAATAACAAATTGCCAACTTGCGGACCATTTCCATGAGTAATTACTAACTGAATATCGCCCTGAGCGATGAAGTCAGTTAAATAATTAGCTGTTCTCAATAATGCGGCTTGCTGCGCTTGTGCTGATGGATCATCAGTCAGGATGGCATTTCCACCCAAAGCAACAACAATTCTTTTCATATTAACTCCAATTTTTATATCTTCAATTTACCTAGTGCCAAAGCAGTGATTGCTCCGATTGCTAATACGGCAATAATAACCATAAATAGCCATTCGAGTTTGCCGACACTGTTACCCGTTTCTTTACGTGCCTTGTAGTACAGGACAAAGCCTATTACATAAGCAATAGTGCATAGCCACAAGAATTGCAGTCCCGCAAAAATCATGCTAAGAACTTCAAAAACTAAGGCAATTAAGCCGGGAATAATGACCTTTAATTCCTTTTGCTGCAAACCGAGTTTCAATTGATAAGCACCAACCAATGCATAGCAAACAGCGATAGCAGATGTACATAAAGAGTATGCAAAGTTATATGCTTGATCAGTAAATAAAAGGGTTATTAGAAAGAGTTGAATTAAAATTTCGGTTAGCCATAAGGAATTGGCAGGGGCACGATGTTTATTCAACTTGCCAAACCATTTTGGCAAAAGTCCTTGTTCCGCCATCAGTGACGTCGCTTCAACTGGTAGCATTGTCCAAGAAAGCCATGCACCTAAAATCGAAATAATTAAACCAATTGCAATGAAAGCTCCACCGATTGGTCCAGTCATTTCTTTAAATAAGTAAAGTAATACTGGGTGCCGCATTGTTTGCAATTTACTTAGTGGCAAATAACCATAAGGTAAGATTGAAACTACGACATAGATACTTAAGAGTGAAATCAATCCGATGATTGTTGCCTTACCAGCATCTGATTTTTTCTTTGCCCGGGCGGCCATTGTGGTTGCCCCTTCAATACCGACAAAGACCCACATCATAACCATCATACAGCCCTTGATTTGCTCGAAAATACCCGAACCGGTTGCCTTTGAATATGTCACGCTTCCCTGAAGATTGGTGGACATATTGGCCCAAAAGTGGCTAGTAAAAACGCCGGCCTTGAAGTTGATGATTGCGATCACAATGAAAGCAAAAATTGGAATCATTTTAGTAACGGTTACGATTGCGTTAATGATTGCAGCAGATTCAATTCCCCGGGTAACCAAGATTGTCAATGCCCACGAAATTAGTGAAGCAAAGATAATTGCACTAACACTATTACCCGATTTTAATGAAGGGAAAAAGTAACCAAACGATGACATGAGCATTGTGGCAAAAGCAACATTACCTAGCCAAGCTGAAAGCCAGTAGCCCCAGCCTGAAATAAAGCCAACAAAGTCACCAAATCCGGCACGAGCATAGTCTGATACACCAGTTAATTCAGGTTTATTCAAAACTAGATGATTTAAACACAGTGCCAGCATCAAAATTCCAATTCCCGTAATCACCCAAGCAATTAATGCTGCTCCTGGAGTAGCTGCTTGAGCTAGTGTTGACGGTAAATCGAAAATTCCTGACCCAATTGCGGAACTAACAACTAAGGCAACTAGGGCCGGCAGGGCAATACCATTTTCTTTGGAATCAGCCATCATTTTCTCCTGCTTGTTCAAGTTCAGGTACAGCTGGAATGAATAAATTACCTAACGTAGCAGCCATAATCGCTTTAATTGAGTGTTTGCGGTTTTCTGCTTCTTCGAATTGACGGGCATATTCGCTTCTGAATACCTCATCGGTAACTTCCATTTCGGTAATACCGTATTGTTTCTTAACGTCCTCACCATATTCTGTATTAGTATCGTGGAAAGCAGGCAAACAATGCATAAAGATAAGTTGGTCCTTTGGCGTGCCTGCCTTCTTCATCATTTCCATGTTGACTTGATATGGCTTCAATAATTTAACCCGATTTTCCCAATCAGATTCGCCCATTGAAACCCACACATCGGTGTAGATAACATTGGCGCCTTTGACACCTTCATCAATATCAGCAGTAATCAATAATTGCGCACCAGATTCAGCCGCAAACTTATTAGCTAAATCAACTACTTCTTGAGCTGGGTGGAGTTCTTCCGGAGCAACAATATGAATGTTGACACCAAGCATAGCACCAGTGACTAATAACGAATTAGCCATATTGTTGCGACCATCACCAACAAATGAAAGAGTCAAACCACGTAAATGACCAAAGTTTTCTTTAACGGTCATAAAGTCGGCAATCATTTGTGTTGGGTGCCACTGATCAGTTAAGCCGTTCCAAACAGGTACACCTGAATATTTGGCCAAAGCTTCAACATCAGATTGCTTGAATCCTCTGAACTCAATTCCGTCAAACATTTTACCTAAAACAATCGCTGTATCTTCAACGGATTCTTTTTTACCTAATTGAATGTCGTTTGCACCCAAATATTCTGGATGTGCGCCTAATTCAATGGCCGCAGTAGTGAAAGCTGAACGTGTTCTGGTTGATGTTTTTTCAAATAATAATGCAATGTTCTTGCCTTCCAAATAGCGGTGCGGAATATTATTGTGTTGCAATGTCTTTAAATGAAGACCAAAATCGACTAAATATTGAATTTCACCTGGAGTAAAATCTTTTTCCGCTAATAATGAACGACCTTGAAATACTGAGTTAATTGCCATTGATAAACCTCTTTACTCTCTTTTTTGAATTAGTTATAAATCTTCACGCCATAATGGTTGTGACATACAACGAGGGCCGCCACGACCGCGTGATAATTCGCTTGAAATAACTTCGTGAACCAGAATGTCATGCTTTCTCAGCATTTCGTTGCTGACATAATTACGGTTGTAGGTAACTACTTCACCCGGAGCAATTGTCAGCGTGTTTGAACCGTCATTCCATTGTTCACGCGGAGCCACAATGTCATCACCGTTACCAGTTAAAATCAGATCTAGTTCTGATAAATGCAAAACTTGTTTCAGAGTTTCGCCCAAGTCGGTGTGATGTTCCATTCTTACTTCACCGTTATCACCAGGTGTCAAAACAAAAATATTCATTTTGCCAGCTTCGTCCATGATGCCTGGGAAAACAGTAAATTGATCTGTGTTAACCATCGTGAAGACCGTATCTAGATGCATCATTGCATGATTATGTGGAATCTCAATTGCCACTACAGTATCGAAGTGACTATCTTTATTGGTAAAGAGTTCTTTAGCTAAGCCTTCTACTGACTTAGATGAGGTCCGCTGGGAAACACCAATAGCCAAAACATGATCGTTCAAGACTAGTTCGTCCCCACCTTCAATTCTAGTGGTGTGATTACGACTACGCCAAATATCTACCTTGCCAGCAAAGCGAGGATGATATTTCATCACAAATTCGGTAAACAATGATTCAGGGCGCCGAGCAGCAAATGTCATGCGGTTAATGGTAATACCTGAACCAATTGATGCTTGTGGATCACGTGTGAAATATGCATTAGGCAGTGGATCAAGTAGGAACGGATCGCTAGCGTCGCTACCTGCTAAGTCATGAAGTGATTCGTGTTTAACATCCAAATCAACTTCGTTGCGCCGAACACCGCTGTAAAGCTTTTCCACCATATCTTTAGTTTCTAAATCTGTCAGATATTCATGCAAAACATCATGCGTGGTTCCTGAGCCATAGCCGTGTTCGTCAAGATACTGTTCTAAGAACTTTTCTTTAATATCGTCATCTTCTGAGAGCGCCTCAACTGCAAGGTCATCAATATATAATGTTTCCACACCATTTTTTCTTAATGTTTCAGCAAAATAGTCATGCTCTTTCTGAGCGATTTTTAAAAAAGGAATATCGTCAAACAAAAGCCGTTCCATCGTATCTGGTGTAATATTTTCAACTTCTGCACCAGGTCTTTTTAATAAAACCGTCTTCAATTTACCGATTTCCGAATTAACATTAATTGCCGGATTATCCATAATTGCTTCTCCTTTGTAAAGTAATGTAAAATCATAAAAAGCGCTTTCATTAATTTACGATTTAATTATCACAAAAAGCATTTATTGTTTAAACGGTGTTTTAGATAGACTTTTTTATCCAATTGGATAAATACATAAAAGCAGTGCACAAAAAAACATCCTCAATCTAAACGATTGAGGATGCTTTTTGGGGAAGAATGATTTAAATAACTATTTTTGCTAAGTTCTAGCTAAATATATGACGACTTAGCAACTAACTTCTTAGAAAGTTAGCCACTTGTTCGTCTTTAAGTTGAAATATTAATTTATGTTTTTATGGCTCAGTTACAATAACAACCAATGTTCTTAAAAAGTCCATTTTTTCTCTCCTTTACTTATATTTGCATAGTACATCTTAATACTACTAAAATTTCTTTCCATTATTTTGTCATATTTGAAAAATAATTAAGACTAAAAAATACTCTTAATCAAATGATCAAGAGTATTTTGAGAAGAATGATTAAATAACTTTAATTTATTTTAAGCAGCAAATACAATAATCATGTCTCTTAATAAATCCATAATTTTTCTCCTTTACTAATCATTTTATGCTTACAAATATATCTTAGTCTTACTGTGACATTTTTCTATTATTATTTCATATTTGACAATTATATTTTGACATAAAACTAGTTATATATTTTTAATATTAAATAAAAAAACTCCTAGTCAATAACTAAGAGTTTTTTGGGGAAGAATGATTGAATAACTATCTTTGCTAAGTTCTAGCTAAATATATTACATTTAATTAAAAATTAGATGTAACACATGAATTAATCAGTAATAATAATTGCTACAGTTCTTAAAAAACTCATATTTTCCTCCTTTGTTTAACTCTCATTGTTTACATATATATATTAGTCTTGCCATGTTTTTTTACCACCTATTTTTCATATTTGAAAAAATATTTTAAATATAAAAAAAACTCTTAGTTAAAATCACCAAGAGTTTTTTAGGGAAGAATGATAAAAATTTATTCTGCTAAATATAAGTTGACAAAAAACCACCATAAAACAAAGCATATTTGAAATATGATAATTTTTTGCTTCGTACTCAGCTTACAATGTTTTTAACCATCAGTAATAATAATTACTACATTTCTTAAGAAATCCATTTTTTCTCTCCTATAATTAAATTTTTCAGTTTTATGATACCTCTTTCAGAATTGTTTGTAAGCGCATTTTCATATTTGAAATATCAATTTGCCATTCTTTTTACATTTACGTCATATCCTGCAATAATTAAAACTTCTTTTATCTTGGATGCTTCTTCTTCGTTATTATGAATTATATCTTCGTAATATTTTCCTAAAATTTTTGAAAATGTGAGTTCTATAATGTTTGGCAGCTTCTTTATGTAATTGATAGCTACTTGACATAAATTGCTTTTATTTCTTTGAAAGCATAGGTCGATATAATTTATCATTAAAACACTCAAGGCTACAACTACCTTCTTTTCAACTTCTGTAACATTATGATATCGTCTGATAATGCTGTTAATAAGAAATGTAGCTTCATCAATATTATAAATTTGAATTACATTACTTATTAAGACTATTCTCAGATAGTCGTTTTCATCCGTATCTTTTTGAAACACTAATTGTTTAATTTTCTTTTTATCTTCAGCAGATAAGCTTTCTAAAGAATGTTTATCATGAGTATTAGAAATTATTTTTGCTTGTAAAATTAAAGACTCTATAAAAGTTGTTTGAGGACTAATATTTTCAAATTCATTAATTATCTTATCTATTTCACTGTCGTTATCTTCATTAGCAGCCTTAACAAGTTGATTCATTAATAAATTTACTTTCTTTTTATTAGCATTCTCTTTTGTTTCCTCAGAAAAGAACTCTTGAAAGCTGATATTATGTTTCTGTAAAATTTCGATTAATTCTTCTGCCCCGATATCGTGATACCCGCGCTCAACTTTTGAATAAAAAGAAACCGAAATTACTCCCGCGGCCATTTCTGTTTGAGTAAGACCCAAGTCATGCCGTAGCTGCTTCAATTTACTCCCGATATATCTCATTTTACCAATCCCTTTTTATAGTTTCATATAGATAATTATGAACATTTAGCTTAAAATATTCAAAATTATTATTTTTTTCTAATGGTTTTGTTTCTTTTAATTATCAAAAATTAACCGTAATCCCCTAAGTTTGCTATAATCAGGGTAAGTAGTAGATTTTTTCAATATTAACTGAAATTAAATTTTTGAGGAATTTATATGCCTAAATTTCAAAGCAAAAAATTAGCTAAGGAAGTCGTCTTACGCGACCCCGTTCACGATTACATTCATATTGAGGATCAAGTAATCCTAGACATTTTAAAAACTAAAGAGTTTCAACGAATGAGACGGATTAAACAGTTGGGACCATTAGCCTACGTTTTTCCCGGTGCTACTCATACACGTTTCGAGCATAACCTAGGAGTCTATGAATTAACCCGCAAAATCTGCAACATCTTTGCTACCAAGTATCCTTCACGAGTTCCCGGCGACGGGCTATGGGATGATAATAACCGCTTATTAGTCGAGTGCGCGGGATTATTGCATGACATCGGTCATGGACCATATTCCCATACTTTTGAGCATCTTTTTGGCACGGACCACGAAAAGATTGGGCAAAAGATTATCACTGACTCTAGTACTGAAATCAATCAGGTATTGCGCAAAGTCGCACCTAATTTTCCTGATCTAGTTGCTAGTGTTATTGCCAAAACTTACCCTAACCCACAAGTCGTTAAAATGATCTCTAGCCAAGCCGATGCTGATCGGATGGATTATTTAAAGCGTGATGCCTATTTCACCGGTGTCACTTACGGCGAATTTGATCTTTCACGAATTTTGCAAGAAATCAGACCGTACAGTGGAGGAATTTGCTTCACAATGGCTGGAATGCACGCAGTTGAAGACTATATTGTCTCGCGTTATCAGATGTATCAGCAGGTCTACTTTCATCGCGTTGGCAGATCAATGGAAGTAATTCTGCAACATCTGCTGGAAAGAGCCAAAATGGTTTACCAACAAGGGACATTGCGGGTGACGCCTAATCTAGCCAACTTTTTAGCCGGAAATTGGACCCTCGAAGATTATCTTAAACTAGACGATGGCGTTATGGAAAGTAACTTTTTAGAATGGACCCAGGCTAGCGACCCAATCTTAGCTGACTTAGCAAGTAGCTACTTATTCAGAAAACCTCTGGAAAGTGTCTGCATTGATGAAGAAACCAAAAACTTGCTTCCTAAACTGAAGGATTTGATCAAGCAAGCAGGATTTGATCCACTTTATTATACTGACACTAATTCTGCCTTTGATGAGCCTTATGATGCGTATAAGCCGAGCGGTAAAAATGCCAACAGCCAAATTGAAATTATGCAAAGCGACGGACAGCTGATCGAATTGTCACAATTAAGTCCATTGGTTCGTGCACTTAATGGCACACTGCAAGGAGATGAGCGTTTCTTCTTCCCTAAAATTATGATGTCAAACAGTGCTGAACCACAGATTTTTGATCCGCTTTACCAGCAATTTCAGCGCTACGTTAAAAACGGCAAATTGCGCTATTTGAGAAGACCCAAAAATAGTAAAAAATAAAAAAATGAGTTCCGAATAGAACTCATTTTTTTGATAGATTATTTTATTTAGACATTCATGTGCCCAGAAATGGAAGTATCAGTTACTGGACTAACACTGGTATCAATTCCAACTTTCTCAGATAACTTAGCAGCCAGAATTTGAAAAGGCACAATGTAGAAAATTGGTGAAAGCAGTTCAGAAGTCTTTACACTCAATTTCAAATCTTTTTCGGTTGCCTTAAATTGCTCTCCAGAAATTACGAAAACATGCTTAGTATAGGCACGACGATAATAAGCACTTATCTCTTGCAACCGTTCAAACTCAGGCCCAAGATTGCCACCAATCAAGAAAATATAATTGTCTTGATTATAGGCACGCAGCGGTCCATGAAGCTGCTCTTCTTGTTCATAAGCCGTCGTTGGGCGTCCAAATGTTTCAAAAAATTTTAGCCTGGCTTCTAAAGCTGTCGGCAAATTAACGCCATAGCCAGCAATAGAGGCCTTTTGCATGTCAACTAACTCCGCTTGTTGCTTTTCATACCACTCAAGGCTTTCCTTAACTACGATTGGAAAATCATTGACTAGCTGCTGAGCTTGCGCAATTAAATTATCATACTTAGCTTTACCAATCTGCTCTGATTGATAAGCAATTTCAACAGCTAACAAATAGAACTGCAGCAAAGTTTCAGTATAACCACGTGTTTCCGGCCCAACCTGTTCTTCTTCACAAACCAAATGAACATAATGATCAGCAATTTTCGTAATGGCTGATCCCAGTTGCTCAGTAATACCTAACGTAGCATATCCGCACTGCTGTGCATGTCGCAGTGCATCACAAGTAGAAATACTATCCCCATGTTGTGATAAGCCAACCACTAGAATCTGATCATTTCTAAAATTACTGCTAGGGTTAATGTTCTCCGAATAAGTAAAAACGGTTGGTTCTACTGCAACGCCTTCAACATGTAAAAGCTTAACAAACATATTGCGGATTACTCTCATGGCATTGTAAGAGGTACCTGATCCCGTAAAAATAACTTTCTTAAAATCCTTTTTTAGCCAAAAAGCAATCAGCTCCTGCCCATATTCATCCCTTTCGGCAATTGCTCGTTGCAAAACTCGTGCAGTGTCTTCAATATGTCCCATCATTGATAATTTTGTCATGTTTAAAACTCCTCCATTTTTATTGTTTGATGCGCGAGTTTACGCATCTGCATTACGTATGTCTGTTCTTGTTTTCTCAATCCGAGTATTTCAGTAGCTTTAGCCAACCTTTGATAAATAATTAGTTGTTGTTGTGGCTCACTTGCTACGGATAATTGCTGTTTTAGTTGATCTAACAGTTTTTTATCGGGTGCCAAATATACTTGATATAATTCATTTACCTCATCTTGAACTTCTTTTAGGTGACAATTTTTAAGCAAGTAATTTGCCAGTTTATCTGCCTCTTTACTACTTTTTTTATCCAAAAAGAAAATGTAACAACGCATTAAGCGAATTATTACGGCCTGCTGCGAATCCAACTTTTTATATTTAGCAATTAGCAGATTAACCATTTGCTTAATCCTATCTTCATTACCATATGCTAAATAATAATCTAGGCTTAATAGTCTGCGTGTCTTAGCCGGTAAGCAAATTAATGAAATTGGGCCATTTAAAAGCTGAAAATATTGTTTTTGTCTACCTGCCTTTTGCAGACGTAGCAATTCAGACAATAGTCTTTTTCTTAAACCTGATTCTGCCACCCAACTAAACGGTAAAGCCACAACTAGTAAAAGCACAATCCATACTGTTTTCATTCAATTTACCTGTCTTAAAGCAACCCTAGTGCAACAGCTACAATTCCTAGGATAATTAGCCCAATCAAAATGACGGTTCCGTTGACTTTCTTTTGTAACAAGCCATAGCAGCCAAAAGTTAACAGCAATGGCAACAAATCGGGCATCAAGGAATCAAGGGTCTGTTGCAAGCCAACCTTGGTCCCACCTAATTTCATTACTAACGGTACTTTAATGATAACCATCGAGGCAATCATTGCTCCTACAACAACCAAGCCTAATATCTTAGCCGCCTCAGTTAATTTTTGTAGAGTGCCATTTTCACTTGCTTCAGCTAGAAACTTATTGCCGCCCTGATAAGCCAATTTAAAACCAAACCAACGCAAAAGTTCACTCGGAATTACATTAATTAGGAAATAAAGAATAGGTCCTAGAATGCTGCCTTTGACAGCCAAAGGGGCACCAACTCCTACTCCAATAACACGCAATGTCCCCCAAAACATGGAATCGCCAATTCCAGCGAGTGGACCCATCAAGGCAGTCTTTACCGAATTAATTGAATTGGCATCAAATTTTTCCGAGTTAGCATTTTGCTCTTCCATTGCACAACTGATTCCTAAAATTAAGGGTGAAGTCGAAGTTGAGCAATTGAAAAATTCTAAATGTCGCTGAAACCCCTTCTGCATTTCCTGGTCGTTATCCCCATACAACCTTTTAATGACAGGAGTCATGGCCCACGCATACCCCAATGACATTTGACGTTCATAATTAAAGGATCCTAAGAGTTGATAATGACGCCACATAACACGGCGTAAATCCTTTTTAGTTAACTTTTTCTCTGTTTGTATCGCTTTAGAATCAGTCATTACAATAAGTCCTCCTTATCATTTGCAGCAGGCTTAAACTCATAATAAACATAGGCAATAATTAAGCCAAAAACTGCTACTCCAATCATTGGAACTTTCAAGAAAGCAACAAGACCAAAACCTAAAAACAAAAATGGCGCATACTTTTTGTCATATGTTAACTGCATTAACATTGCTATTCCTAAAGCCGGCAATAAATTACCTGATTGGGTCAATCCATCTTGAATAACTTTAGGGATTGCTTTAACGATCAATTTAATTACTGGCGCACCAACTAAATAGCCCACAATTATTGGAATAAATTTAGCCAAAAACAGCATTGCCGTGCCAGACCACTGACCAATTGCAATTCCTTTCCAGTTTTTTCTTGCCACCTGCCGATCAGCATAGTGAGTAAAAATAGCGTTAAAACTGCCAATTGCGATTGCAATCATCTGTGCAATCAGGGCAATTGGTATGGCTAAAGTTAATGTCGTTTGCCAATTAGTGCCGGTTTTAATTGCCAAAGCAGTTGCTAGGGCCGAACCAACGACAACATCGGGTGGCGTAGTGGTACCAATACCAACTAACCCCATCCAGACTAGCTCTAGTTGTCCACCTAATATTAGTCCAGTGGTAAAATCTCCCATCACCAAGCCAACAAGTGGCCCAATAATAATCGGTCGATCAAGCATATGCTGGCCGCCAATACGGCTTTCCATGTAAACACCGGCACCAATCAGTGCAACTAAAAATGCCTGTAACATTGTTTACCTCCTTTCAGACTTTATTTAGTAAAAGCCTTTTCGATTCCCGCAAAATTCAGCTTTTCTGCTGTCGGTGTTACCTGAGCAAACACTTCAACGCCTTGCTCCTGCAATTCCTTGGCACAAGCAAAATCTTCTTGGGTCATTTTTATTTGTGGTAAGACCGCTACTCCGTTTTTTTCGTGAATACCAGCAGTGCCAACATTTACTTTTGCAATCCCAGGGACTTCTTTTTTCAACTTCAGAGCATCTTCAACATTAATCGTGACTACGAAAATCTTTTTATTGGCATACTTAGGATTATTTAGAATTTGAGCGGCTGATTTTAGGTCTTTAATTCCTAACGTTACTCCAGCTGGCTTAGCTAATTTCATCGTCATTTTAGTCATTGTGTCACTAGCTGCATGATCATTAGCGACTAGCAGAATATCTGGCTGCAATTGATTAGTCCAAGATACAGCAACTAAACCATGAACTAATCGATCATCTGCACGTAATAGTGTAATCATTCCAAATCATCCTCCTTCAACAAATCATTTACGTATACGAGTTGCTTTTGAGCCTGACTAACAGCTAAACGAATCGTTTCATCTGACAATGTTTGGTCAGCATTTAACACAAGTTCTAGTACTAAGGCCAAATTAATTCCGCTAATTACTTGGCAGTGATATTTCTTAATTAAATTAACTGCTTCGCGATTTACGCTTCCTCCAGGCATATCAGTTAAAATTACTACTTGCTCATTTGGCATCTGATCTAACATTTGACTTAATTCATCAGTAAAATTAGTTTGCTCATCAACGTAAGCATTAATAAATTGCACATTATTAACTGAGCTATCAAAGAACTTGAGTGAACTCTGATACCCTTTTGCTAAATAACTATGGGTAGCTATGATAAATTGGCTCATTGATTACCTTCCTTTCAGTAAGTTCGATTTTTTAAGTAAAATGTTAGCGCCAACATTAAAACTAGCTTAAATATACTACTGTATATACATTTATGCAAGGGTATTTTTTGCATTTATTGGCACAAGTTCCTTTTATTATGCATTTTAACCAGCGTTAATTATTAATGTAATAATTTTTATATTTATTGGTATATACATTTTATTAAATAGCAATAAAACTTTTTTGCTTAAATGTCATTCCATTATTTATAATTAAAGTAACGTTTATTGCAAAAACAAAATTCCAAACCATTAATTAAGGACAAACAAGTGAAAGCTAAATATCAAAAAGTAGAAGATTTTTTTATTGAAAAAATCAATAAGGGCATACTTAAAGCCGGAGATAAGCTGCCGCCTGAAATTACAATCAGCGCAAAATATGGCTATAGTCGAATGACCGTCAACAAGGCAATGAAGGACTTAGAGAAACAAGGCTATGTTACGCGTATTGCTGGTCGCGGCACTTTTGTCAAAGAAAAAAGTGTTTTACGCCTATTAACTGATAACATCAGTTTTAGCGACATCATTAAACAGCAACGAATGACTCCAGGATCCACGCTTATTTCATACAATTTATTACCCAGTAGCAAAGTTCCTTCGGCAACTGAATTTGAAACGCCAATTAATAAGTTTCACCATACTGTAAGACTGCGCACTGGTGATGATAAGCCGATTGCAATTACGGAAGACTACTTGAATGCGGATTTAATCACTAAAATTGACTTCAACCTTCTAACAACCTCACTTTATTCCTATTTAAAGAAGCTAAAGTTACCAGTTATTCAGAACTTTGTTGAGATTAAGGCAGTAAGAGCAACTAAAGAGCAACAGAAGGCCTTAAATTTAGACGTCGACTTTTTGTTAATGACGCTTGCTAATGCAGATACAATCACTGCCAGTAATCAACGTGTCCCCCTAGGTGTGTTTGTTTCTTATTACAATCCAGATTTTTATACTTATCGTTTCAATGAAGCACAACAATAAAATTAATTACTAAAATACTCAGCCTTACCTTAAAAGGAAAACTGAGTATTTTTACTATAATTGAAAAAAATGGATAAAAATATTTTTACTATTTATATTGACAGTTACTTATTTATCAAGGTTTACGCTAGAGCTTCTAGAGGATATTTGGTAAACTTGTGTTTAGTAAATTTTGAACATTTCATGTTTTTCATCAAGATAAAATCAGATTTATCTTAAGGAGTTGCCGTTTTGTCAGCTATCAGAAAAGAAGAATTAGTAGCAAAAGATATTCAATATAAAATCGACCAGGGACTAATCAGCAGTGGACAAAAGCTGTCAGAACGCAGTATTGCCAAAGAATATGCCATTTCTCGCGGAACAGCGAGAACAGCGTTGCAAAGATTAGAAAAAGAAGGGTTGATTAAATCTAAACAAGCTGTTGGCTACTTCATCAATCAACCCAAAAAAGAACCATTATTAAACTTTATTAATTATTTTTCTGATAAGTTTGCCGCTCTTTCGATGCCCAATGAGGCTCAAACCATTAATATTCTTTCCACCAAATTAATTGATACTGACAAAGAATTGTCCGAAAAGTTAAAGGTAGTTTTAGGAACCATCTTCTTATTAGTGTCGCTGCAAATATTAGAAACTGATGCCAACAATTACACACTTTGCCGTGTTTTTATTCCGGCGAAAAAATCTTCTACTGTTAATGAAGAACAGATTATGGCTTTAATTAAAAGGCAGCTGCAATTAGCAATTGATGCCGAAGTAACTATGAACCTTAGCTTTGCTGATGATAACACAGCAAGCTTCCTGCATGTGCCTAATCACAATCCGCTATTAACTACAAGCACAATTTTTAAGGACAAAAATAATCAAACATGTTTATTTTTAGAACAGTCCAGTGATGCCAATCACGCCGTTAGCATCATGCCGTCAGAAATTATTAGCAGAAAGCTTGGTACATTTAATGAATAAATTAGCTTATAAGACACCGCTATATGAGCAAATTGAACACATTCTTTACGAAAAAATTCAAACACAAGAATATCTTCCTGGGCAAAAAATTCCGAGCGAACGAGAACTGGCCGAGCATTATAAGATAAGTCGAACTACCACTAAACACGCCATCAATTCTCTCGTTGAGCAAGGTTTATTAACACGTAAATTGGGCAAAGGCACTTTTGTAGTTTCTGGTATTGACCAACGCTTTAACATTTCCTTTCAAAATTCACGTTCATTAACAAATTCACTTTCTTCCAGCGGAATCAGTATTGCAAATAAGCAAATCAAGTTTTTTACTAGCATTGACTCTGCTTTTTTACGGCAAAAGCTGTGTCTAGCAAACGATGAGCCTGTGTTCGGCGTGCAGCGGCTCAAGTTGCACTGTGGCAAGCCCTTTGCCCTTGAAAACTCGTTTGTTCCTGGAGCTTTATTTACCGATTTTTATCAAATCGATTTTAATAATATCGGCTTGTACGACTACATGGAAAGTAAAGGTCATAACTTGGAGAATTACCAAGTTTACCAGCAAATTGAAACTTTGATGCCTGAAGAAGCCAAACTATTAAATGTTGCAGAAGATTCATATGTTATCAAGTCTTGCTACTCTAGTGCTGATCAGAACCAGCAAATAATCGAGTATACCGAAAGTTATGTAAAAGCCAATAAGGGTATTATTCAATACCATTTAAATTTCAAATAAATTATGAAAAAGACGTCTTAATCAAGTCGTCTTTTTTAGTAATGGCAATGAAAATACTAGTTCTGCCCCAAGCACCATAAGTCCACAAACTAGAAAAAGTACTTCATAGTTAGAATTATCAATGATTAATGCACCAAAAACGGGCCCGATTGCTTTTC
This sequence comes from Lactobacillus sp. B4026, assembly GCF_026535825.1. Taxonomy (NCBI): domain Bacteria; kingdom Bacillati; phylum Bacillota; class Bacilli; order Lactobacillales; family Lactobacillaceae; genus Lactobacillus; species Lactobacillus sp. B4026. The sequence goes on along the minus strand of NZ_JAFNPD010000005.1, from coordinate 69,608 downwards.
CAAGTGCGCTAAAGACCTGTACTTTGCCCTGATAATACCCAGTTAGATTAGTCGGTGCAGCAAGGTCAACGAAGCTGGCTACGCCAGGAAATAGAAGGATTTCTCCAAGTGTTAGCAAGCACATAGATAATAAATAAAGCCAGTAATTATGTTTAAACGGTAACAATAAAATGACAAAGGAATTTAATAGCAGTAACGCGCCTAAATTAAGCCTGCCACGAAGATGTTTGAGCAACCAATCATCAAAAAAAGTGACTAGGGGCTGAAAAACAACAATCAAGATTGCATTGAGTGTCCATAATAAACTATATTTTTTCACTGGAAAGCCAAGTTCAACCATATAAGCTGATAAGTTGCTCTGCCATTGTTCATACACTAGCCAACAAACCAGTGTCAAAAACAAAACTCCCAAAATTTGCGATGTCATTTTCCCCTTGTGCCCTGTAAAATTACGCTTATTCTCAGTAACAGAGCGGGCAACATTATATTTTTTATAAGCTACAAGTAAAAATAATATTTGAATGCTAGTTGCAAGCGCAAAAACATAACCAATTCCTAACGGTAAAATGTAACCAACCGTTAGGGTACCAAATACAAGGCCAAAATTAGCTGCAAAATACAGCAAGTTAAAAACATAGCTTGACCGCCTATTTTTTACCCGTGTTGCTAACGAATTCTCACAGGTTACCGAAATGCCATTGGCAAAACCAGAAAGGATTAGCAAGATAGCATAAAACGGCCAAGTATGCAGGAAAATCAGTCCGCCAAGTGCAAAAATATTTAAGCTAATACCGAGTAAAATAGCATAATACGGTTGCCACTGATCAAATAATTTTCCCCCAATTAAACTTCCGAGCATTGTGGCAAATTGATTAAAAAAGAGAACCAGCGAAGCAATAACTAAGCTTTTGTGTAAAGTTTCGTGAAGATAAATCGTATTTAACGGCCAAATAAAGCTCATTGCTGTGTTCGTAATCAAAACACCTACCAGAAGCCATTTAAGTGAAACAGTTTGTTTTTGATTAGTCATTTTTCACCTCTTTAATTCGCTAACCGAAAGAAAAAGAAATGAGTAGTTACGGCACTCATTTCTTTTCGTTAATTTAATAAATTGACTTAGCTATACGCCTAGAACATTAAAGTAGGCGCCAGCAATGCTGACAATGAGGACAATCAGCATAATTAACAACGGATTCATTTTCTTTTTTAACATCCAATACATGATGCCAAAAAGCGCAAGAGTTGCTAGTCCTGGGGCTATTCCGTCAAGTAAATTTTGAATTGTTTGTGCGCCCTTACCTGAACCAATTTTTGTCACAAAATTAACTTTAGACATGCTCATCGTCATGCCACCAACAACCATGATGCCCATGATTGAAGCATATTCCATTACCTTATCCATAATGCCCGATTGTTTTAGCTTATCAATCACGTTAGAACCTAAGCCGTAGCCCAAAAAGGTCATAATATAACGAATAATAAAGTGCGGGACATCAAAAATTAACAAAAATAGAATTGGGCCTAAAATATTGCCTTGCAGCGCTAAGGAAGTACCTACACCTGTGGCAAGTATACGTAAAGTGCCCCAGAAAAAGGCATCCCCGACACCGGATAATGGTCCCATCATGGCCAGTTTGACCGCCGAAATTGATTCCGTGTCAAAATTTGGGTCACTTGCATTCAATTCTTCCATTGCCGTTGCAATTCCTTCCGGCAAAGTAATGATATAAGGAGTAACATTATAAACTTCCAAATTACGAGTCAAAGCTGCGGATAAATCTTCTTTTTTCGGATAAAGCTTTTTTAAAATTGGGATCATCGCATAAGTGTAACCAACATTCATCATTCGTTCATAATTCCATAAATGTTCGGTAGGAATGCTGCGCCAAAAAACTTTTTGTAAATCCTTTTTAGTTATTTTGCCTTTATATTGAGGCTGAATTTTAAAACTCATCGAATCCATCTCCTTGTTCTTCACTCGAAGTTGTTGAACTAGTTGCTACCTTCGTAGAATTGCCATTTCTCTTTTCAATAAAGATATACATAACAATAATGATTAATGCTGCAAACAAAGCCACTCCCGTAGTTGAAAGGTTGCCGTAGGCAACCATAAAGAAACCGATGAAAAAGAACACAGCGACTTTTTTATTCATAATCATCTGGGCGAGCATGGCAAATCCCAAAGCTGGTAATAGTCCCGAAGCAATTGTCATCCCAGTTGTAATAAATTTTGGCATGTTGCTTAATAGGGTAGTTACCGCACTTTGACCAAAATAAAAGGCTGTCGGAACAATAATTAAACCAGGCAAGTTGCCAACATAACCACCGATGATCATGTTGCGTGCAATTGCCCGTGTATTTGCATCTTGAGCATTTTTATCAATCCGGTGAACAAAGATTAATTTTAATGGTTGCCCAATAGCCGTTTGTAAAGCTAAAACAATTGTGGCGATTGGGATTCCTAATGTCAAAGCTGCCGCAGAATTTGCGTGGGCTTGGATAGCTAGTGCCGTGCCTAGGATTGTTCCGGAAACCATATCAGGTGGAATGTAAGCTCCAATTGAAACCGAGCCAACCATTGCTAATTCCATGGCACCACCCATAATAATTCCATCTTTCAAATCTCCTAAGACTAGTCCGGTCAGCATCCCTATGACCAATGGGCGCTGAATCAAGCTAGTACCAGTAAAAGCATCACTGTAGCCAATTAAGGCTACAAGAAAAATCAAAAATGTTTTTAAAATCATCTAGAACATCTCCTTTGTCGCTCTAAATTACATTCTTTGCTTCAATCCTATTTTCAGTCGGTACCATCTGAATAAAGACATCAACCCCTGCATCAATTAGTTCCTCAATTGTTTGTCTTTCATCGTTATTGATGTAAATACTATTACTTATTTTTTCTTTTCCCTTTGCAAATGAAATATTGCCTAAGTTAACCTGCTTAATGTTAAAGGTGCGTGCTAATTTTGCCGCAATCTCAACCGTCTCACAGATAACAAACAAAGTGTAATTATCAGTCTTGCCACTTTTAATGACATCTATTGCTCCCTGCGTATCCTTGACTACAACCTTAACGCCGCTCGGTTTTGCCAAAGCAAGCATCTGCAGCCGTAATTTATCGTGCTTTAGAGTATCGCTGACCAATAAAAGAGCGTCTGCACCAAGCGTACCGGTCCATGAAACTGCTACTTGTCCATGTAAAAGCCGGTAATCAACCCGTATCATTTTAATCATTCAAAACATCTCCTTTAACTGTTAACTAAAAGTCATCGCTAATTGTTTCTGTCTCAGTCTTAATTGTTTGATTAATATCCTGAATACCGTTTTTTGCTTCCCGAATTGTCTTTGCAATCGTTGCTTCTAAGTCTTGTTCATTTGAAAGTAAAAGTTGGACTACCATTGGTAAATTGACACCAGCAATTAACTGTAAATTTTTATGGGTTGGGATCAACTTTGCCAAAGCCGTATTGACACTACCTCCGACAATGTCAGTCAATACTACGACTGGCTCAGTAGGATGTTTTTGTAAAAAGGTGGCAATTTCATGTTCATAATCAACTTGCTCTTTAGTATAAGCTGCAATCGCATGCAGGTTTTCTTGTGGTCCCATAATGAACTCGGCCGTCTTTTTGACGCCAATTGCCATTTGTTCATGTGTGCAAATTATTACCTGAACCATTCTCTACCTCCCCTGTTTGTCATAGTTTTTGGTTGGAATCATATTCATAAATTTAGTCGCCATTGGATGCGCATCTTCTCGGTTTAAAGCAGGCATCATGCTAGCCACTATTATTTGGAAAAATGGAATAGTTGCCAATGAGCACAAACTATTAATTGCAGGTAGCTTGATGTTAATTACATGAGGCTGAACTTTGTCAGAATTATATGTAATAAGGTAATGCCGCGCAGTGACAGCAGCCAAACTGGTATTAATGGCAGCAATTCTAGGACTTGCCTGCGGATTATCAATTAGAAAAATGCTATATTGCGGACTTAATTGAATATCGGGTCCATGCATAAACTCTTCTATCTCGTAATGTAATGTTGGTATTTTTAGTGTTTCTTGAAACTTTAAAGCTGCTTCGCGAGCAACACCAAGATTCATATTATTACCACAAATAAAAGTTGGGCCCATTTGTGCTAATTCCATAAAATGATTGTTAACAAATTCAAGAGCAGTATTGATTGTTTCAGTCATAATTTCAGGCAGCTGTAACAGGTCATCATCGTTATCAATCGGCCTTTGTTCTCTTTGCGCAACTTCGTTTGCAAATAAGACCAGATACATCACCAAGGTAGAAAGCCCCACTGTGACGTACCCCACAGTTTCCTTACCAACACCATAATCAATCACGATGTCGGCCTTTTGTGCCACCTCACTGTGTGTATTTCCTGTTAAAGCAATGGTTCGACCATTTCGCTCATTAACGAACTTCATTGCATGCAAAATATTAGTTGAAGCTCCACTTTGAGAAACAAAGAGGGTAAAATTATTCATGTTTTTACTAGTTCTGGTTAATTCAAACAGTTCTGGCGTAACGACCTCAACTGAACGAGCTAACCGCATTTTTAAGTAAGGTTTAGACATCATTACCGCGTTAAAAGATGACCCCGAGGCCACTATGGTAACGCTTCCATTTTTCTGTTTAAAAAAAAGATTGACTAATGGAGAAACTAAACTGTTTTTATCAGCTATATTCTCTTTTAATTTAGCTGGTGTCACTTTCACATAATCAAGCATTTCCATGATTAATACTCCTAATCTAGCTTAATAAAGTAAACGGGATACATTGTATCCCGCCCTCTGCCAATCACCAGTAAAATTAGTACTCGAATTGACGATAATATCTTCTGTAGTTTTTATTGTGCTTTGTGTAAACCTGATAATGATTGGTTAACCGATCAGTTAACAGTGAATTTACAATCCATGGAATTACTAGTGGACGAAATTCGTCATCAACACTCAGACTGTATTCCTTCGTGTCAATCACATAATGTTCTGCGCCAATCTTTTCACAAAAACGTTGCACCCGAACATCTTGCTTTCTAAATTCATCTTCACCTTCAACGATAAAGACCGGTACACCTTTTTCGACCAGTTCAAGTGTTCCGTGGAAAAACTTGGCACTAGTAATTGGACGAGTCCTAATCCATTGCATTTCTTCAAGAAGACATTCAGCAAATAATTCGGTTTCTCCCCAAAGTGCGCCAGAACCTGTAAAAATCGTGTACGGTGCCTGGTAACATTTTTGAGCAATCTTGTCGGCTTTAGGTTCAAACTTTTTACGAATTGCCAATAAATCCTTGAATACCCCTTTTAGTTGATCAGCAAATTTAGGGTATCCTGCGAAATCACCGTGCTTGTATAGTAAGCAATAAATTAACATTGCCTCTGCCATGTAATAATTTTGCCCTGACCCGGTAGAGCCATTAACTTCAATAACATTTGGTGCTAGCCCACCAAGCTCACCGCTTTTTTTCGTAAATGCAATTAAGCGAATATTAGCTTTAATCAACCATTTAGCAGCTTCAATAATTTCAGGCGTGTTTCCGCTATCGCTTGCCGTTATTACAATTGAGTCTTGGGTTAAGTCGCGTGGATGCACACTATTCAAGTCGGCAGCATTAATGCACTTAACCGGTAAAGCAGACATTCTGTTAGCTGCATAAGCAAACTGGTACAATTCGAACTCAGTTCCACCAATGCCCATTAAGTAAATATTTTTATAACCTTCAGTCGATAACTTGTCCGCCAGCGCCTCAATTTCAGGCCGCTTTGAATAGACAAAATCGCCATCGGCAAGGTATCCATCTTGATTAAAATCGATTAATTCTACTTTTTCAGTTTCCATTTTGACCTCCCAAAATTAAATTAAATTTCAAAATTGGATTCTTTTGAATCCCTATTTCAATTTTAAGTATACCAGTTGCTCTGATTAATTCAACAGCTTTTTTTAAATCGCTTACACTTTTTTAGATTCTGTGAGATTTACTTGGTGTAAATAGACTTTAACTAATAAAAAGACCACCTTTTGCATAAAGATAAAAGGTGGTCACTATTTTGATTTAGTTTACTTATTCATTCAACTTGGTAAGGTGGATCTCACGGTCGAATAACTGTTTCATCTGGGCATTGAAATTGTGGGCAATAAACAACACCGTTGCCGATGTATTGGTCACTTCACGCAAAATTGCCATTGTCGCTTTTTGGTCAATTGCACTTGTGCCCTCATCAATCAGGATAATTTTACTCTGATGCACCAAAGCACGCACCAGTACAATCTTTTGCCTTTGTCCACCGGAAATATTTAGCTTATTCAAATCAATTCGTTCATTCAATCCCTGATCAAATTTAGCAATGTCGCTGTTCAAGTGTACTTTTGCCACTAAACTTGGTAGCCGGACTTGTAACTTTTTATTAAACATTGTCATGTTATCAGCAATGCTGACGGGAAAAAGCACGGGATCTTGTGGAATGTAACCGATTTGACTCATATCAGGGTTAATTATTTTGCCATTTTGATCTTTAAACACTATTTCACCCGTATTTGGCTTAATCTGCTTTAAAATCAACTTGAATAATGTCGTCTTACCGGAACCGGAATCACCGGTAAATAAGATTTTCTCACCCGGCTGAATAGCAATATCTGGAAAGAACAGATTTTCACCGTTAGGAAACTGTAAGCTGAGATTGTGGGTACTAAATGCAGCTGGTGTAGCATTTCCTAGCTCAGGTTGTGGCAGAAGGCGACAAGTTGCCTCAATCTCCGTATTCAATTTCTGTGCGCCCTTTATTTGCCCATACGCATCAACCATCTTGCTAATCGCAAAGTTCATGTAGTACTCACAGTTAGACGCTGCCACAATTACACCAAAAGCTACTTTCCCATTTAAAAATAAGAAACCGGCAAGAAGAAACAACATCAAAGAAAAGATCACTTCAATTAGACTATTGATACTTGATAGGCATTGCGTGAAACCAGTTTGCTTCACATTGGCATCTTCTAATTTTTTGGCCGCTTTAGCCGTCACCTGAAATAATTTTTCACCTGCTAAATAACGTCTAATTTCGTCTAATCCGTTAAGCCACTTATTCAAACAATCAAGATATTGCTGGTTGCTAGTCGAAATCTGCATTGTTGCTTTTTGTAATGGTTTAGCAATTAATTTCGGTACCAACAGCGAAACAAGCGTCATTGCAATAATTGTTATTAGTAAGCTCCAATGAATTGTAATTAATAAGATAAAAACAAGCACTAGTGTGACTAGACCAGAAACAAAGCCAATAAAAGCTTCCAGATAATTTTCGTTATTTTGCACTAAATCATTAATCAAGCGGTTTTGTACTTGCGCTACCGGATGATCTTGACCATCTAAGTAATAATGGTCAGTAATTTGTTCACGTAAAGCAACATTGTACTGTTGCTCTTGCTTGATAATTAAATAGGAATTTAGGCCCTGAACTAGGTAGTTAAACAAAACTAAACCAAATTCGATTGCAATAATGCTAAAGCAGGTTCGGGGATCATTATTTTTTAATGCTGTCGTTTCAATAATTAATAGTTGAGTATCAAAAATCATGGAGGCAAATATGAGGACAACGTTAATCATTATCCCAATAAATCTTACCGGATTTATTCTAAAAAATGCTCTAATCGTCATTGTTATTAGCCCCCTTACTGTTGGTAGTTAAATGAATTTGTCTGTCAAACTGTGCAATTAATTCGGGGCTAAAGTTATGTGCAATCATTAAAATCGTTGCGTTTGTCTTGAGCAATTCACTAATAATTTGTTTTGTACCCTGACGATCTATTGCACTAGTAGCCTCATCTAGCAGCAAGAATTTAGTCTCGTGAATTTCTGCGCGTGCTAACACCACTTTCTGTCTTTGCCCGCCAGACAAATTAGGTTGATCTAAGTCAATAACGGTGTTAGCTCGAGCCGGAAACTTAGCTAAATCTGGGGCCAGCTGCACTTTTTGTAAAACTTGTTTTAGTTTACCGTTAAGTTGCTGATTAAACATCGTAATATTATTCGCAATGGTTGTGGGAAAAAGACTAGCATCCTGCGCGATATACCCAACTTGGGCATTTTGCGGTTTAATTAACTGCTGATTAGTCGCTTTGAACATAACTGAGCCTGCACTTGGCTTAATTTGGTTCAATAAAACTTTAAATAAAGTAGACTTGCCCGCTCCCGAGTCACCCGTTAACAAAACTTTTTCTCCTGGTTTAATTTCAAAATCTGGATAAGTTAGTTTTTCACCATTTGCGTACGTAACAACCAAATTGTGGCTTTGGACGGCATCAACAATAACTCGCTTATTAGTTATTGTGACTGGTTGAACTAGTGTGGCAACTTGTTTACGCAATTCTGCAGTCGATTTTATTTTAGTAATCGCAGTTATAACTTGCCAAAGTCCATTAAAAATTATTGAAACAAAGCCAAGACTTGTTAACCAATCTCCGATTGTAATCTGCTGCGAGAAATATAAAATAGAACACCAGAAACAAATACCAACTTGACCAACTGAATTGCCAATACCATTAATAATTTGAGCTTCACCACTAATTTTTCCCTGGGTGATATTCGCATCGGCCAAAGCCTGACTTTTTTGCTTAATTGCTTGCTTCAAGGTCTTTTTGGACTGGTAGCGGCGAAGTTCACCCAAGCCGGAAAACCAATTACTAATCGTATTCAAAAATGTTGAATTCGTTTTAGCTACAATCGCAGAAGCTCGGGCCAATCTTTTCTCTAGAATCTTAGGTAACAGCAGAACAATGATCGTAATTAAAATCGTGGCAATTACAATTGACCAGTGCATTGTCAAGATGGCGGTAATAGCTAATATAACTCTTAGAATCGTGCTCCAAATGTCAATCCATGGTTTAGCATAGTTATCGGTTAAAATCTTTAAATTATTGCCTAGTTGGTTCGCCATTTCAGCTACATTGACCGATTTTTGGCCGTAATAATGCTTCATCATGTGCGTTCGAATTTGATGAAGATAATTTTGAATTTGCTGATTAAAAAGATATGTTCCTAGAGGCAATAGAAAAAAGGTAAATAGCCCCATAATAGCAATAATTACAAGCCACATGACCGCACTAGTCCAAGCTTTTTTGGTTAAATTATCGGTTGCAAACTTGATTAAATAATTATTGAGCGTTTCTGCAATGGCATACAAAACATAAGCAAGCAAGATAAGCATCCCACGGGGAATATTTGACTTAAACAATTCTTTTATTGACATAGCTTCCTCCTTTATTTCTTATTCTTTTAGTTAAACTTAAGCTTTTTATCATGTAAATAAAGAATGAGTAAGAGGTCAAATAGGCTTATTAAGTGGCCAAATTTTCCACACAAAAAAAGACTCACTTTGTAAGCAAGTCTTTTTCTGTGTGTTATATATTAAATATATATATTAAATTATATATTTTGCTTATTTTCTTGGTATCTAGTATTGAACAATGGACTAAGCGGTTCATTCTTTTGAATACACTTAATCGCATCTCCAATAAGTGGACCGACTGAAACAAGTAAAGTCTTATCCAACTTCTTCTCGGCAGGTTGGTTAATTGAGTCTGTTAATACTAAATTTTTAATCGGAGAATCATTCAGTCTCTTAATTGCTGGGCCAGACAATACAGCGTGAGTGGCACTAGCATAGACTTCAGTTGCACCCGCATCAATTAATGCTTGTGCTGCTAAAGTAATTGTTCCAGCAGTATCAATCATATCATCGATAATGATTGCTCTTTTGCCTTTAACATCACCAATAATATTCATAACTTCTGCGACATTGGCACGTGGGCGACGTTTATCCACAATCGCAATTGACGTACCCAAAAATTCTGCTAACTTTCTAGCACGGGTAACGCCACCATGATCAGGCGATACAACTACAGCATTTTTTTCTAAGTGATTACTTAAGAAATAATCTGCGAGTAGTGGTGCACCCATCAAATTATCCACAGGAATATCGAAGAAACCTTGAATTTGTGGTGCATGTAAGTCAAGTGACAATACTCTAGTTGCGCCAGCTTCTTGTAGCATATCTGCTACTAGCTTGGCGGTAATTGGTTCACGTGGACGTGTTTTACGGTCTTGGCGAGCATAGCCGTAATAGGGAATCACAATATTAATCGTCTGTGCACTTGCACGGCGGACGGCATCAATCATGATTAACAATTCCATCAAATTGTCATTGACTGGAACACTGGTTGACTGAATCAAATATACGTCTTTGCCTCGGACAGATTCGTCAATATTAATTTGAATCTCGCCATCGCTAAAGCGCTGCACACTGGATTCACTTAGTGGAATACCAACGCGATCAGCAATCTTTTGCGCTAACGGCACATTCGAATTAAGGGCAAACAACATCATATTGTCTTTATAAGACATAATTTCCTCCGTATAATATTTGTCTACAACTTATTATTTTACCAAAAGTTGCCGAAAAAAAGTTAATAACCATATTTATTATTCAACTTTAACCAGCGACATTCAAGCCCTTAGGGCTAATTATTCAGGAAAAATGGCATTTTTTTCTAGCTTAGCATAGCTTTTTAAACTAAAAACTTAACAACTTAGTCATTTTATCGCTTTATCACCTAACTTAAACATTTTAGGAAAGCATGACATAAATTATGCTAATTAAACCAGAAAAACCTTGAATCACATTATTAATGCTACCAAGGTTTAATTCATTATTTATTCGCCTGCAAAACCGCGGCAACATTACCGTGTGCTTTTGCCAGCAAATCCCTAGCATCTGCCTTTGACCTACCAGTTTCAATCATAATAATTGCTACAGAAACATCATTTGCACTATTGTGTAAAGCCGTCATTGCTTCACTAGTAGAAACACCGGTTGTTGTGCTAATAATGCGGCATGCACGGTCAACTAGCTTGGCATTAGTCGGCTGAACGCCAATCATGACGTTTTGGTAAACCTTCCCCTGCCTAATCATCACACCGGTGGAAATCATATTTAAAATCATTTTTTGTGCGGTACCAGCCTTCATTCGTGTCGAGCCCGTGATAACTTCTGGACCAACAACGGCTTCAATACCAATTTCTGCATGTGAGCTGATTACGGCATTCGGAACACAAGCAATTGCAATCGTTAGCGCACCAACCTCGTTAGCAAAGTCAAGGCTGCCAACTACATAAGGCGTTCTGCCACTCGCTGCTAAACCTATCACCGTGTCTTTTGCAGATAAATGAAGTTGACGCAAATCTTGCTGACCGAGCTCAAAGTCATCTTCTGCTCCCTCAACCGCCTGTAGCATTGCCTGTTTGCCACCTGCAATTAAGCCAACTGCCCGCTCTGGCTTAATGCCATAGGTCGGGACTAGCTCAGCTGCATCAAGTACCCCCAGCCGGCCACTGGTGCCTGCACCAACATAAATTAGGCGGCCGCCTTGCTGATACCGTTTAGCTGCAGCATCAATTGCTCGCGCAATTTGTTGATCCTGCTGGCCAACAGCTGCAGCAACTTTTTGATCTTCATGATTGATTGTACGAACCATCTCAAGCGTTGACATCGAATCGATGTTCATCGTGTTTGGATTGCGTTCTTCGGTAATTAAATCTTTAATGTTCATTAATTCTTCTCATTTTTATTTTGTTTTAACTGTTACAGCATCTTGGTTAATTTCTACTTGACCCGCAGCAAGCGGCGTAATTTGAGCAACATCTTCCATATTAGTAATGATTGTCATTACATCTGTTGGCTTACCTGCAGCTTTAAGAGCAGCAAGATCAACTTTTGCAATAATGTCTCCGCGTTTAACGTGTTGACCGCTGGCAACCTCAATTGAAAATGGTGCACCCTTTAATTCAACCGTGTCTATGCCAAAATGTAGCACTAATTCTAATGGGCCGGTTGCTGACTCCATCGTAATTGCATGCTTGGTATCCATAATTGTTAATATCCGCCCATCAACAGGCGCAATAATGGTACCTTCATTAGGAATAACAGCGAAGCCGTCTCCAAGCATTTTTTTAGAAAAAACATCATCTGGAACTGCCGTTAGGCTCTCAATCTGACCGCTTACGGGACTGGCCAATGTAATTTCTGTTGCAGTCGCAGACTCTGCTGGCTCTGCAGTACCAGCTACTAATGAGCCATCTTCGTTTTTAGCTACCATTGCACTCTTAGGAATGCCCCAAAGGTAGGTAAGAACAAAACCGCCAAGATAAGCTGCTAATAAACCAAAACAGTAAATCAACGCCTTGTTATTAGCAATCAACGGAATTAACGCAATGCCTGAGGTACCGATAGCAATTGATCCGACATTACCAAAGGCTCCCAGAACGGCACCACCAATTCCGCCGCCAAGGCAAGCAGTTATAAATGGCCGACCGAGTGGTAGCGAAACACCGTAAATAAGCGGTTCGCCAACACCCAAAATGCCGACTGGCAAGGCACCCTTAATTAGTTTAGTGAGTTCTTTATTTTTCCGGCATTTAACCCACAATGCAATCGCCGTACCAACTTGGCCAGCTCCAGCCATTGCTAAAATTGGCAAAAGCGGTGTATAGCCCATTTTTTGAATCATTTGCAAGTGAATTGGCGTCAGAATCTGATGTAAACCAAACAGAACCATTGGTAAAAAGGCGGTACCTAAGATAAAACCAGCAACTGGCCCACCAACATGCAAGATCCAATTTATGCCACCGACTAGTGAATTTGATATCCAACCGGCAAACGGCATAATTAGAAAAATGGTAACTAATCCCATAATTAATAAAGTTAAAAATGGCGTAAAAATTAAATCTAATGATTCTGCCATGTGATCATGGAAAAATTTTTCAACATAGGACATGAGCCAGACGCTAAGTAAGACACCGATGATTCCGCCTTGACCCGCTGCAAGAGGCAACTTGTCAAAAATATTGGGAATGGTCATTGGTGCAACTACTCCGGGTAAATAAACAATCCCGCCAATAATCCCACCTAGTCCAGGAGTGGCGCCAAATTCTTTGGCCGCATTAATACCGACGTAAATATTTAGGTAAATAAAAAGCCCGTTGGCAATGACGCCAAGAACAGTAACCCCTAGGTTCCAACTAAGCGGAAGCATCTTGGCTGTCATCATATTACGTAAGATTCCAGCTACACCAGAAATCAGTCCCGCACCAACAAATGCTGGAATTAGTGGAACAAAAATAGCTGAAATATGCTCCAATGCACTGCGCCACCAAGTATTTTTTAAACTAGCCTTTTGGGCGGTGTGAACGCTAGCTGCCTTTTGCATAACCGCTGTTTTATTTTCGTCATATGAACTAGTCGAGTTTTGCTCAAGATTCTCCGGAAAAGGATCATTTTCTTGAACACCAGCAGCCTTAACCATCGACTGTGCTACCTTGGTATTAACACCTGGACCAACAACTACCTCTAGTGTCTCCCCAGCTACAACGCCGATAACTCCAGGAACTTGCTTAAGCTTTTCAAGATCGACTCGATCTGGATCTTTAAGTGCTATTCTGATTCTAGTCATACAATGGTAAAGCGATTTAACGTTAGCGATTCCGCCAATCTGCTCGTAAATTTGCCTACCCATTTCATCATATTTGTCTGAGCTCATTTTTCCCTCCTATTTAAAATACAAGCTAAGTATATTATTAAATAGACCAATTTTCAATTGTTACCGCTCAATCAATTGATGTTGACTTTTATTTCTTTTTATTTTAGGGCTATACCAATATATCAAAATTAATTATATTATTGCCATAACGTAAAAAAACTGCAGCTAACGCACTTAAACGTTCCTGCAGTTTTATTAACTTTACTATTTAACTAATAAAAATTCGTCAGTCGTCAGCCGATGTGCACCAAGCTTAGTTAACAAGTGGTTATAATGCTCACGGATTGGCTTTACAACTGAATCGTGGTTATATGAAATTAGCGTGATCGAGTACTTTTCGTCCAATGCACTCTGAACAGTTGCCTTCAAACAAGTTTGACTCATTAATCCAACCACAAAGATATTCTTTGGTCTCATTTCGTGAATTCGCTGAACAAGGTTTGATTGAGTAAAGGCACTCGCAAATTTTTTAGTATAAACAGGGGCTGAATCTGCTACTTCCAATTGAGGAGACAAGCTACCATGATTTTCCTGTTTAATGTAAAAAATAGGTTCATTACTTTTTTCAAAGGTTTTAATAATACGATTAATTTGATTAATCCTTCTTGTTTGTCCGGCTTTTCCTCCCCAGAATGGCTTTGATTGCTCTTGAACATCAACAACTAACAATAAATTATCGGCTGACATAGTTAACCTCTCGCTTGATGAAAAATAAATAAGATCTAAAACTTTTGTGTATACTATATATGCATACATAAACTTAAAGTTCATCGATTCAGCAACTTTTCTCTGAATCTGCTTTCATTATAACGCGATAATGTCAACTTTCAATATAATCATTATTACAATTAAGAAAAATTGTAATAAATTGGTAATAATCGCTCTATGACGGTCTTTTGAACGAATTGTAATTTCTATTTTTTTAGAATTTTATTCTGCCGCCGTAAAAATTAGCTCTTGCCCCGCTTCAACTTGATCAAGCAAAGCCAAATCGGCCGAAACGACATTAGCAATCACATTAACGCGCTCATCAGCTGGCAGGTCACGCTTGGTTATTTGTAATTCACCTTGATAACGTAAGTAACGTTCATTATCACATGTCAGACTTCCCTTGGGACGTGGCTTAGGACTTGTTTGCGCATTCACATCAAATAACTGCCTTTTTCTACCTTCCACTAAGCGCACAACATCGCGGGCAGCATCAGGACGATTATGCCATTCATTCGTCAATAATTCAGGCACTTCCCGATCCAAGTGTAAAGTAAGGGCATTTTTCTTTGTATAATTAGTGAAACTAGCAATTGTGGTCGCCTTTAAAGCAGCATCCCCAATAAACACATGATCACAGCCTAACTTTTGCAATTCCAGCGTTGCTGCCAACGGATTTTCATTGCGGTGCTTTTCTAAAGTTGGCAAGCCAGCATGAATAGGTCCGCGCCGACAACTATCCCCAGCAACAAAAGCAACGGTCTTCAGATTTGCTTGGTGCAACCATTCATTCTTTTCTTTAAGCCATGAGCTAGCAAGCCCAGTCTCAGGTCGTGGATAAAAATTGTGCCATGCCTGCAAATGATCAAAATTAGCACCGTGAACGCGCAAAGCAGCTAGTTCATCTTCGCTAATTGTACTTGCATTCAAGGCAATCGGCATTTCTTTTGATAGCCTTGCGATTGTATTAACATTCACACCGGCATCGATGCGCAATCCCGATAAATTCAGCTGACTAAGCTGCGTCACGTCGTTAATTGCTACTCCTAATCGTTCTAAGCCATCTCGCGAAACATCGGCAATAATTGCTGTTTCCAAGTTCTGACACCATTTAGTCAGTTCATGCAGACGTTTTAAAACTTGCGCGGGATCATCTTCCGGAATATTTAAGGATGTAAAAACTGTGGTTAAGCCAGCATTGCGCATTGCAAGTAGATAATTATAGTCTTCAGCCGTTAAATCATGATTAAGATATATTGAAAAGCCCAACATGTCTTTTTGCTCTCCCATTTCTATTATTAAAGTGAAAACACTTACAAATAATATTATACTATTTTAATTCACTAATTGATTATAAAACAAAAAGTCGTGATTTTTTTCACGACTCTTCATTTATCCATATTTAATTTGTATATTAGTTCTCTTGAAGGTTAAAAGTACTCCAAGGTTCTACCAAATCGAGCAGGTCTAAGTCATCTGCTCTTAGGTGTCCGACTACGTTTCGTCTACCATCATTTTCAAATGGGGTTAAGACAATTTGTAATTCACCTTTATAACGTGGGTATTGCTCGTTAACAACAACGATGTCCCCACATTCAAAAGTAGTCTTTTGATTGTTATGGGCAGGAATATCTTCCTTGGCATAAACAACACGTGGTTTAGTATCTCGCAACAAAAATTCCGATGCATCTCCGCGGTATAAATGCGGTTCTTTCAAGCAAATTGTGCGTTCAATTGGCAAAACATCGCTTTCAAATTCTATTCCTAAAACTGGAAATGGACTATTAAAAGCCTTGGAAGCTGCTGCCAATTCTTCTTCACTAGCAAAAGCATTACCGATAATAATATCGTCAATCATTTTACTTAAGCGTAAATGTGTGACTTGACTAGCAATATTGCGCAAACGGTCACTTTCCATTGTTGGCAAGCCTTCATGAACAGGCCATGGACCAAACTTAGCATTTTTAGAAGAAATGAACGCAGCGGTATGCAACCCGTATTCACGGTACTTGAACGAATAATCCATAAAGATATCTTCGCTCAGTCCCGTATATTCCTGAGGATAGAAGTTGTGACAACCAATTAGGTTATCAGGCTCTGGGTCATAGGACATAATACTGTCAAGGTAATTTGTACCACGACTCATATTTAGTTCAATTTTCAGACCATATGGATTATGCGTCATTGCCGCTTCTTCCATTCCGCTGAAGCCTTCATCTAACCGAAGACCCCAAACGCCTAAATCATGGAAGAAAACCAAGTTGTTGTAATCAATCTTTAATTCCTTAAATAATCCAGGGTTGATATCAACTACGGTCGTAAAGCCTAACTTATTAGCATAAGCAATATCTTGCTTTAATTTAGCAAGCAGGTCTTCGCCATCAGCACTCTTTAATTGCAGAAGTGAGGTGAAAATTCTGCGATAGCCATATTTGTAGGCTAAATCCATATATTTCTTATCCTGTTCAAATGTGCTCTGCTCAGGATAAAGTGATATACCTAACTGTTTCATATTTTACTCCTTAGGCTTTATTAACTTTACTTGGATCGACATTGTTTGAAGCAATGACGAATGGGACATAGATTAAGAAGCCAACTACCATATTAACAATTTGTAATACTAGTGAACGCCAATCAAAGGTTGCCAAAATAGCATTTAAAAATGGTGGCATTGACCAAACAGATTGTGCTCTAACTGGGTTAACCCATCCTAAGCTTAGGGCACCGTATGCAATGGAAACCATAACCATTGGTGCAAGGACAAATGGAATTAAGTAAATTGGGTTCAAAACAACTGGAATACCAAACATTGTTGGCTCGTTAATATTGAAGAAACCTGGAATAATTGAAAGCTTGGCCACAGCACGCTCATCTTCACGTTTAGAGAAGACTAAGATAGCAAGTAGCAAAAGTAATGTGGCACCTGCTCCTCCGATCCAAACATAAAGGTCAAAGTCTGTTCTAGTCCAAAGGTAAGGCAATGGCTTTCCTTTTGAACTAGCATTAACATTAGCAACTAAAGCGGTCATCCAAATACTTTCGGTAACTGGTGCCAAGACATTGGTACCGTGAATACCGAAGAACCAGAATAATTGAACTAAGAACGTAATCAGTAAGACTGACCAGTACCCTTGTCCGATCTTCATCAATGGCTCTTGAATTGTTTGTGAGATAAAGTCAATAACTGTTGTACCATTAAGGCTAAACAGATAGTCGATAATACCAACAACATATAAACCGGCAATAGCTGGAATAATACCAGTAAAGGCATTTGCAACTGCAGGAGGTACGCTATCAGGCATCTTAATTGTAATGTGTTTCTTCATTAAGAAGATGTAGATTGCAACAGCAATACCACCCATAATCATAACAGTGAAGAAGCCATAAGCGCCAAAGTATTTATTAAAGTTGAAGTAACCCCAAGCACTAACATTTTTACCAGCAACAGCTGCGCCAGCATCAGTTAAGCTCTTGATATCACCTTTAGTCAAAGCAGTCTTTAAGTCTAAAGAAAAACTTTGTGGCAATCCCATGATAAAGGTACCTAAAGTAACCAAACCACCGGCAATAGGCTCAGCCTTGTATTGTACACACATGTGATAACCAAACGTAAAGGCAAACAGTAAACCTAAAATAGCTGTCGAACCTGTCCATACAGTAGCGTTAATGTTAATTAACCACTGCATTGAGTTAACAAAGCCCATCCAGCCAAATTTAGTAGGCATATCTCTAACTAAAGCATTAAGAACATTAGCAATAGATCCAGCCAATACTAACGGCATAATGGAAATAAACGCGTCACGCAAAGCTACAAGCCAGCGAATTGACCCAATCTTGGCTGCGACTGGGACGACATGCTTATTTAACCAATTTATTAAAGCATTCATAATAATTCTCCTTACTATATTTCTACTCCAACTGAATTATAACACATAATTTGGAAACGCTTTAGTATTTTTGGGCAGAAATCCGCGTGGCTGTAGCACTGACGGCATTGGTATACACCAAAGTAAGCTCTTAATCACGGTGTATTTATTGATTATCATTAATAATGGTATATACCAAAAAACTTTTAAAAAAATACCATAAATTAAATTACAAAGAAAGCTTTTTCAGCGTTTGTATAGCAAAGACAGGCAATTCTGAGAAAATTTCGCGACAATCTTTTTGATTGCAACAAAAAACCAAGCAGTAATTACCACTTGGCTTTTACTTATTTAGTTTTTGCCATTTTTATTCCTTTATTGCTGGCCAGTACAAATGGTAGATACAGGAAGATATCTAAAATAAAGAGGAGTAGCGACAAAATGGTCGCAGGTATATCCCCAGCAGTAGTAATCCAGGTGGTTAAGATCGGTGGAATCGTCCATGCTGGGATAACAACGCTTTTGGCTACCAGTCCAAGAACCGTCAACGGATAAGCGATTGCTAAGTTGATTAAAGGAACAAAAATAAAGGGAATTAGAAAGTAAGGATTCATGACCACCGGCATTCCAAACATAATTGGTTCAGAAACATTGAAGAAGCTCGGTAATAAACCCAACTTAGCAACATCACGGTAGTCTTTTCGCTTGGAGGCAATAAAAATTGCAATCAAAAATGGTAGAATGGCACCCGTCCCGCCAAATAAGGTATACATTCCAATCCAAGGATTAGTAACGATGTTGGGAACAGCTTTATGTGCCGCAAAAGCTGCCATATTTTGTTGAATTGCAGCAATCATTGATGGCGAAGTGACCGAAGCAACAATATTTTGGCCATGAAGACCGAAAAACCAAAGGAACTGGGTTACAAATTGAATTACAAACAGACCGAGCCAAGATTCCATTGCCACTTGTAGGGGTCTGGAAATAACGGCTTGCACTAAATCCGTAAAGGATTGATGAAAAATTTGAACATACGCAAAACTAACGACTGCAAAAACAATTACAACAAGTGATTCTGGAATCAGTGAGTTAAACGACTGGGCAACTGCTGGCGGAACACCTTCAGGCATTTTTATTCGTAATTTCTTTGCCCGGTAAAAAAACAGCAGAAGTTCGGTACTTAAAAGCGCAGCAATTAAGCCGACAAACATGCCTCCCGAAGAAGTCAGGGCTTGTGAATACACGCCTGTAACCGTCACGTTTTTAATGGTTCCTGCTACCACGGCTTGATTATTTAACGGAAATAGAATTAATGCCGTCGCTACGCTTAA
The DNA here is from genome assembly GCF_026535825.1 of Lactobacillus sp. B4026. NCBI lineage: Bacteria > Bacillati > Bacillota > Bacilli > Lactobacillales > Lactobacillaceae > Lactobacillus > Lactobacillus sp. B4026. The sequence continues at coordinate 50,102 of NZ_JAFNPD010000005.1, read as the reverse complement.
AATTCCGGCATGGATTGGGTTGATGTCATTTGTTGTAATCTTACCATCGGCAATATAACTATTAAGTAACCGGTAACCAATAATAAAAGTTACAAAAATTGTCATAAAACCCATGGTACCATTATTTACCATCGTTCCCATTTCTGTGAGCTTAGTAGCATAGGGAAAGGCCTTTATTACCGCTGAATTGCTAAACACTAAAGAATTAAGCAATATAAAAAGCGAATTAACCATAATAATGGGGGTTATGTCGACAAAGGCGTCACGGATCGCAACAAGATGGCGCTGATTACCAACTTTGACCGCAATTGGCAAAACCAATTTATTAATTTTATTAGTAATACTCATTTTTACTCCTTGGATTTTCTTAATGGATGATAGTAATGAGGTTTTATATTTTTGAAACGTTTCAATAATTGTATTATACACTGCTGCAGCAATTTTGTAAACGTTTCAATTAATAAAGAGTGACTTATTCTTAAGCACGATACCAAAAAAAGAAGCTCAACAGAGCTTCTAATCTGGGGCTAGTTGCTTTCTGCGGTAATCTTTAACACACCATAGGGGTAAGCTGTAACTGGCAGAACAACCATATTATTGGTTACCGCCACCGTTTTATTACTTTCAAGATCTACTACTTTACTATTTTTCAAAGGTAGTGCACAAAGATTTTTCGCTTGGCCGCTTTCCTCCTTAGCAAAAAAGAGATAGTAAGTTTTACCCTTTTTCGTTAGCCGCAAGTTCTTGCTGACAGCCTCGGGACATCCCCGCGTCCCATAAACCGCGTCGCCAAAAATCTTAAGCCAATCACCTAACTGCGCCATTAATGTTAGTGCTTGTTGTGGCAATGTCCCATCGGGCTTGGGCCCGACGCCTAAAATAACATTGCCACCCAAAGTAATGATTGCAACAATATTACTCAGAATTTCTGGAAAACTCTTATATTGATCATTGGGAACATAGCCCCAGTTCTTGGCTAATGTGATATTGCTTTCCCACACTTTTTTAGGTGGAATGGCAGGAATCTTCCGTTCTGGTGTTACATAGTTTTCGTATAATCCGCCAATTGTTCTATCTACGATCAAAGTATCAGGCTTAATCTTCCAGATTTTATGAGCAATTTCTGCCATCGGCAAGTTTTCATGGTGCATGCTATTCACCCAACCCGCATCAAGCCAGAGAATATCAATCGGTCCGTAATTTTGACAGATTTCCACTAGTTGATTTTCGACATAAGTTTGAAATTGGTGCCATAACTGCGGCTTTTCTTGCGGATCATAACTAGCATAGCGTCCCTTGGGATCAGAATTAGGCTCCCAGTAAGCCGAACTATGCCAATCTGCTTTTGAATAATAGGCTCCCGTTGCAATCCCTTCATGCCGGAAAGCATTGTTGATATCTTTTAAAACATCCGCATGAGCGCTAGTATGGAAAGCACAATTTGCATCAGTAATCTTGTAATTACTATATTTTGTATCATACATATTAAAGCCATCATGGTGCTTAGTCGTAAAAATCATGTACTTGAACCCAGCATTTTTAGCCGCCTTAGCCCAACTTTCTGGGTTAAAGTTAACGGGATTAAATTGCCGTTCCAAGTTCCAGTAATCGCGGCGCAAAGTTGCTAAATCACTGCGCCAGGCACTGTGCTTTCGCGCCCAATCATCTTCTTTGGATAATTGCCATGATTCCACAATTCCTGCTTGTGAATACAAGCCCCAATGAAAAATAACTCCTAATTTTTGATCCTGAAACCAGGCTAATTTGTTTTTAATTGCTTCCGGTAAGTCCTGATAACGCTCTTGCTCGGCTGCCTGACTTTCGACAATATCTAGTCTGTCATTATTTTGCTTATTCACCCGATAACTCCTTTTGCCAGAAAATCTGGTCCTGAATAAATGTTTGATGTTGAACCGCTTGGTGATCAAGCAACTTTAAGGTTACTTCCGCCACTTTTTCAGCCACCATATCCACCGGCTGTTTGATCAAAGTTACCGGCAATCTCATATTAAGCAAAAAGTGCGAATATCCGAACCCAGCAACAGCAATATCTTTACCAACTATTTTTTTCGCATCTTTAATGCTTTGAACTACTTGAATTGCATTCGTATAATTGGTTACAAAAATGGCATCAAATTCCTTCTCGATGAGCTCGGTAACTGCATCATATGCCTCGGTAGTGCCATAATTGACGTATTTAACATAATCAGGCGGTAACTTCTCCTGAACGTCGTCAAAGGCCGCATTAACGCCTGCCAATCTTTGCTGAAGAACATAGTCACTTTCAGTTGGAATGATAAAGGCCGTTTTTTTACGTTTCAGTAGCAATTGCTTGACGACTTGTTCGGCGGCACACATGTCGGCGGTTAATATTTCCGGAACACTTTCATTGGCAAGCGATGCCTCTACCGAAATTACCGGTACATTCAGATTGCCGATTTCTTGAAAAGACTGCCATTCACTCTCAGCTTTTAAAATAATTAAAGCGTCAACCGATCTCTCGATTAGTTTGTGCAGCTTATAATTAAAAGTTTTTTCACTGTTACGGTGACTCGTCAAAAGCAAAAAATAACCTGCCCGGTCGAATAACTGTTCCAACTTCGCTAATAACTGGGCACTATAAAAGTTATCCATGTTATCAACAAGGATGCCAATTGAAGACGATTTATTCATTTTTAAAGACTTGGCGGTTTGGTTGGGGATATAGTTCAAATCCTGAATTGCTTTTTTTACTTTCTCTTCGTTTCCCTGCTTTAAGCGATAACCATTCAAGTAGCGTGAAACTGACCCCACCGAAACACCGGCTTGAGTTGCAATATCCTTAATTGTGACCATTTTAGTTCTCTCTTCCAGTTTGTTTATTTTTAATCTAGCTCAGCTCCATTAGACTTAATTACTTTTTGAAACCACCAGTAACTTTTCTTCGGAATCCGCTTGAGATCGAGCAGTTCGTGATTAGTACGGTTAACATAAATCATCCCATAACGCTTATCCATGTCTCCGCTAGAGCTGGGAATATCAATTAAGCCCCAGACTAAGTAACCGATAATTTCGACGCCATCAGCAAATTTTGCTTGTTTCAATGCCTTTAAATGCTCTCGGTGATAGCTGATCCTATCGTCATCACTAATTTGCTCACCCTGATATTTATCACGAATGCCAATGCCATTTTCAATTGGAAATAATGGCAAATGATATTGATTATAGGTTTTGGTTAAAATATCCCTGAAGCCGCTTGGATCAATCGACCAACCCCATTCATTTACAGGCAGAAAGGGATTTTCCTTACCACCAAATTTAAGATAGTAGTTTGGTGCCGTATTTTCCGGAACCAGAGTACTACTAATTGTTGCACTTTGATAATAACTAAAGGCAAAGTAATCACTGCGTAAATGACTTATTTCTTCCAGATCTTCTGGAAAAACGTCCTTGGTCAAATCGTGTTTTTGAGCAAAATGCACGACTTCTGTTGAATAATGACCGTAAACAAATGCATCAAGCAAATTTTTATTTAAAAATTCATCAATTTGGCGAGCATATTGAATGTCCTTAGGCAGCGATGAAACAGGATAAACCTCGCTATATGCAAGCATGCCACCAATTTGACAATCGGTTTTTTCATGCAAATAATTGGCAATCCGCGCGTGTGCCAGCATCACGTGATGACTAATGGTATAAATACCACCCAGTGTTTCCTTGCCCTTAAGACAGCCAGCAATTTTATATGCTCCTGGCATGAAGTAAAGATTTTGCTCATTAAAGGTAAGCCAATATTTTACCCGCTTACCAAATAAATCAATCATTTTTTTGCCATAACGGACAAAGGCATCAACCACGTGCCGATCTAAGAAGCCATTATACTTTTGCGCTAAATTTAACGGCATGTCAAAATGATATAGACAAATCATAGGCTCAATTTGGCGCTTTAATAACTCATCAATCAATTTTGAATAAAAGTCGATTCCATCTTGGTTAAAGTCCCCATCTCCTTTTGGGTTTACCCTACTCCAAGAAATCTGAAAACGATAGCAATTAATTCCCTGCTTAGCCATCAAATCTAGATCTTCCGCATAACGGTGGTACTCATCAATTGCATCATCCCAGACTGAAGAACCATCATTATTGCGGTAAGTATCATAAACAGACGGACCTTTTCCGCCCTCATGAACGCCACCTTCAGTCTGCATACTTGAAGTTGAATTGCCCCATAAAAAGTTCTTAGGTAGTGCTTGCATATCTATTTTTACCTCATTAAGTTAAAATTGAAACGTTTCAATACTATTATAATAAAGCGTGTTATAGTTGTAAAGCTCAAGCAAATGATTTATGGTTATCTATCCGCTCCTAGAAGTTATTACCTAGCCAAAGATAGCAAAAAGCATCCCAATCCATAATCGAATTTATTTTAGGGATGCTTTTCTTTGTTATTCGGTTTGATAAGGTCGATAAGTTTTGTGTTCAGTTGAATATTCCACTACCCTTTTGATCTTTAGTCCAGAAAAATCGATCAGGGACACACCATCAAAACAGTATTCCTTTTCCTCTCTTGCTTGGAAAAACCACGTAACAACAAATTGACCCGAGGTGGTTTGTTCGATCTTAAAAATTGTCCACTTTAAGACCGTCTGTTTCTGGGCCGCCACTTTAATATATGCTTTAAGTTCAGCTAGACCTTGGTAAGTAGCTCCGTAACACTCACGGTAGAACATGTCTTGTTCAAACCATTGATCAAGCTTGGAAAAATCTTTCTTAACCCAGGAATCAAAATAATCTCTGATAATTTGCTCCTTTGCATTCACAATCTGCTCTTTAGTCATAGTGCATATCCTTTTTTATTTACTACTGCAATTTACCTTAGAAAAAAAGGCGGCACCTATTCGGCGTCGCCTTCTATTTTTTACGTGACTACTTGTTAGTAGTTGCGTAATCAGATATGTTCAAAACTTGTTGGAACCCATTTGCACTAGTAATTGTTAAAACTGTATTGTTGTTACTAAACTGAATAGCACTCTTGTCTACCCCATTAACAGTTGCAATTAATTGCACAATTTGGTCAGCTTCAGTACTAGTTAAGTTCTTTAAATCAGCAACTACAACTTTTTTACCGTTAAGAGCTGCTTTTGCAGTATTAATTTTACTTACCGCATCATTAACTTGCGCAATAGTTGAACCAGCTGAATTAATTTGGTTACCAGTGGTAATTGCAGCATCGTAAGCATCACGAAGTGACTTAGCTGAAAGCTTGTAAGCGTCACTTGCCTTAACCGTTGCATCTTGGTTTAAAAGATCTTGCAAAGCCTTCTTATCGGAGGCAGCAGCATTTACAGTGGCGTTTTTAGCTGATTCCGGTGTATTAACTGGCGTCAGTTTTTGACCACTGATTGTGCTGACATCGTCTTCTTTAATGAAGCCATTCTTATCGCTTTGCAGCTTGTAGAATAAGACAGCTTTATTTTCAGCTTCAACCCAAATATAACGCAGTTCGCTTACCCGAGCAGTGTGACCCTTAGCAAACGTCTTGGTAGTTTGAAGAACACCTTTATCGTTGTATACATTAGCATCACGAGCAAGAGTTACAAGAGTAGAGTTAGGATCTTGTTCTGGCTTAGAATTTGCTGGTTTTAATTGCTTACCGGTAATTACACCTACATTATTCTTCTTAACCCATTGATCAGTACCAGGATAATTGCTGTCGCTAATCCGGTAGTATAATTTACTTCCGATGTATTGCAATTTATCAACTTGAATTTGTTGACCAGTTCTAAGCAATTTCTTAGTTGAATGGCCTTCACCATCATAGATGTAGGCATTGTGGCTCAATGTAATAACAGTTGGGTCATTTTGATTGTCACTTGGTGTGTTATCAGTATCAGCAGGCTTTAACTTACCAGAAAGCTTGCCAACATTAGCTGCCTTGATAAATTGATTATCTTGACCACTAATTCTGTAGTACAGCTTTTTGCCAATATGAATTGATTGGTCAAAGCTTACGGTTTGACCCTTCTTGATCTTCTTTTTATTGGTCTTACCCTTAGCATCATAGATATAAGCATTGTGCTTAATCTTGCCTGTTACAGCTGTATTTGCTGCTGGAGTTGTTTTACCAACTTTCTTGCCGTCAACATAGCCAACGTTAGCAGCTTTTACAAAAGCACCATTACCAATGTCATAGTAGTCCTTGCCAGAAATTGTAACCTTTGAACGGTAATTCAAGGTAATGCCCTTAACAATTTTAGTATTCTTGGCACTGCCCATGTAAGTCTTCAGGCGCTTTCCATCCTTGTCATAAACATATGCATTATGACTTAACTTAATTGTGCCTTTTTTCGAAGTTTTCTTCTTAGCCGTTGCCTTTTTGGCAGCTTGTACAGTTACAGCTTGACTAGTACTTATTACTGGACTAACACCAATCAGTGCAGCAGTCGATACCATCATTAACTTATGACTTAGTTTCATCTATTTATCTACCTCGTTTTAAAAAACAATCTCAATACAGTAATTGTATACTAAAAAAGAGATTTTATAAATCAAGTTGGTAATAACTTAACTTTTCTTAATACTCTTAATTAAATACTAAAAACAAAAGTTATTGCGCCAATTTTTGTAATAATTATACTTTACTTTGCTAAAAGAACAAACTATTCAGCAGCTTTTTTACGCATTTGCCGCTCACTAATTGCAGTATAAAGCAAAAACAGGACTGCTACTATTGATGCACCGTAAAGCACGGTATTGCTGGCAATCCAGCCAAAATGATCAACTAAAATACCAATTAATGCTGTCGCCAATGTCTCGCCAAAAATGTACTGGAAAAAGCCCATAAATCCCGTCGAAGCACCAACGGCAAACTTTGGCACAACTTCATTGATCATTAAGCCAACAAGCGTCAGCGGGGCATAAATCAAGTTACCCATAATAATTAGGGCAATAATAATTACAGTGTGATTGCTACTGAAAAAGTAGCAGGTTAAACAAAGCAGCATTCCAATTACGCAGACAATTGAAACTGTGGCCCGCCGACCCTTTAAAGCGTCAGAAATTGCACCAATGATAATTACGCCTGGCACAGAAGCTAATTCAAAAATACCAATTACCCATTTGGCTGCTGCTGGATCAAAACCCTTATTTTGAACTAAATAAGAAGGAATCCAGCTTTGAATACCATAGCGTACAAGGTATAAAGACATTGATGTTAAGGTTACCGCCCAAACAAGCTTATTTTTCAAAATGTATTTAATAAAAATTTGCGTGATGCTTAAATCTGTTTGATCGGAGGTAGAAACTTGGCCATTATCAAGGATGACTTTGTCACCGGTATAAGTTGAAATATCTGGCAAGCCCACTACCTTTGGCCGATCAGCTCCTAATAGCAAGATCAAGATGCAAATTATGAATGAAATAACCGAGGCGGTGTAGAAAACTGCGGGAATCGAGCCAGAAAAAAGAAAGACCGCTAGTTGTACTATGGCAACGCAGATAAATGAACCGGCATTGTGGGCAGAAGACCAGATCGAATACATTGTGCCCCGCATTCTTGGTCCCCACCAAAGCTGAATCATTTTTTGACAAGCCGCTGCACCCATTCCTTGGGTTACGGCCATTAAAAACATTAAGAGCATCATTAAATATAAGTTTTTGGTTGAGCCCAAGAAAATATTTAATACTGCCGACAAAAACAGGCCTGCCATCAGGTAGCGGTTGGAATCACATTTATCAGCAAAAACGCCCATGAATAACTTAGCCACACCGTAGCCAATGCCAAAGCAGGATAAAATCAAGCCAATGTTAGCCGTGGAAAAATGATAGGCCTTCATAATATCATTTTGCTCGGTTGTAAATACTAAACGAATAATGTAATAACCAATGTAGCCAATACAAGTTGCGAGCAGCACGCCAAATTGCCGCCACTTATACGTACTTGCGACCTTTTCAGGTGGCACAATTTTCTGTGAGTCAGGTTGTTTTAAGATCCATTTAAACATTTTTTCACTCCCTTTTTATTCATGATAGCACTTTCTTAGAAATTTTAAAAAACTAAAAAAGCTTTAGCAATTTTGCTAAAGCTTTAACTATTATAGTTATTTCCAATTTGGATCATCGGCCAACGGTAATTTGTGCCAATAATCTGCTTTGTTAACTTGACGACCGCGAGCAATCGCCATGTCATACTTGTTAACATCCTTAGTAATCGTTGAATCCGCAGCTACAAAAGCGTGATCAGCAATATTTACTGGCGCAATCAAAGTTGAGCCTGAGCCGATAAATGCTCGGTCACCAACATTAATATGGTCCTTTTTAACACCATCGTAATTGGCAAAAATCGTACCGCAGCCAACATTAATGTCTTTACCCAAAGTTGCGTCGCCAACATATGTTAAATGACCAACCTTCGAGTTTTCACCAATTTCAGCATTTTTAATTTCCACAAAGTTGCCAATGTGTGCTCCCTTGCAAATAAGTGAATTTGGTCGTAAATGAGAATTTGGTCCGATATCAGTATGAGCAGCCATTTCCGAATTCTCAATCGTTGATGAAGTTACAGTAACATGATCGCCAATCTTAGAATCAATGATTCTTGAACCAGAAGTAATCAGACAGTCACTGCCAATTTCTGAATTGCCCTTGATAACCACATTACCTTCAATGACAGTATCACAAGCGATTTTAACATCTGCATCAATATAAGCAGTATCCGGATCAATAAACGTTACACCGTTTTCCATGTGCATTTGATTAATCCGCTTTTGCATAATTTTAGTAGCTTGAGCCAGCGCAATCCGATCGTTGACACCAATACTTTCACTAAAGTCACGCATCCTGTAGGCACCAATTCTTTGGCCGGCATTACGCAAGATTTCCAAGACATCAGTCAGGTAGTATTCACCCTGAGCATTCTGATTATTGACATGCTTTAACGCATCAAAAAGTAGTTTATTGTCAAAACAAAAAACACCAGTGTTAATCTCCTTGATCTTTAAATCTTCGGGGCTACCATCTTTTTGCTCAACAATTCGCAGCACGTTATCTTGATCATCACGGATAATTCGTCCATAGCCATAAGGATCAGGAGCCTGAGCTGTTAAAACTGTAGCTGCATTACCCTTGTTCTGATGGTAATCAAATAGTTTTTGGAAGGTTTCACTGGTAAAAAGCGGAGTATCTCCCGTAATTACCAGAGTAGCGCCATCTTTATCAGCCAGTTCTTTTTCGGCAGTTAAAACGGCGTCACCAGTACCCAACTGCTTTTTCTGTAAAGCGAATTCGGATTTGCCAGCAAGCACTTTTTCAACTTCCTGAGCACCATTACCAACGACCGTCACAATTTTGTCAGGCTTAATCGCTTGGGCTGCTTGAACAACGTGTTCAACCATTGATTTACCACATACTTGGTGCAAGACTTTGTAAAGGCGGGACTTCATCCTTGTACCTTTACCAGCTGCAAGAACAACTACAAACTTTTTCATTACTTTTAGCCTCTTTTATTCTCAGATTAATTCTTTATTTTTTAGTATAACATTTATCCTAAAAGCGGTTAAAGTCCGTATGTGCTATAAGCGTGCCCGGTTCGGCCAGGATTACTTTCTTTTTACCGTCAACTCGCTTTATTTTAACTAAAGAAAGATGTCCCTCTATTAGTTTTTCATCTTCAAAATCGGCTTCACATAGTACACAAACACCAGCAATATTACTGTTAAATTCTCTAACTAGTTGCTGCATTCCAGTTAGCGTACCACCAGCCATCATAAAGTCATCGACTAATAAAACATTTGAGTTTTCTTTCAAAACCCTTGTTGGCAACTCCATTTTAGACACGCGATCCAGAGAAGAAGAAATATAATTAACCGAAACGGTGGCCCCTTCTGTCACCTTCGAGCGTTTACGCGCAATAATAAACGGAACGTTCAAATAACGAGCGACAGCCTGAGCAAGTGAAATCCCTTTAGTTTCAATTGTCATCACCACATCTATATCGGCATAAGCGTAACGCGTTGCAATCAGCTTGCCAATTTTTTCAAGGTCTTGGGGATTGCCCAGAATATCAGAAAGATAAACAAAGCCTCCAGCTAAAATACGTTCTGGATCCTCAATTCGCGTTGCCAAATCCTGCAGGTAATGTTGCGCATGCTTTTTACCCCAAAATGGAACATAGCGGACACCACCAGCAGCACCTGCTACAGTTTCTAAGATTCCATCCTGGTTATCAGCTAAAGTATGCTTTAAAATTGCCAAGTCTTCAGAAATGGATGATTTAGCGGCACCATAACGTTTGGCAAAAAACGGTAATGGAATTAAGTCGTGTGGTCGCTCCATTAAATATTTAGTCATGTCAACTAATCGCTCTGAACGTTTCATAAAATCTCCTCCCCAATGTTTGTTTTTTACATGTTTCTACTATACACTGAACCACAAAAAAAGACACTAACATTTTTCAATGTTAATGCCAAAAAATTATTTTTTCACCCTAACTTGATTTATTCAGCTGAATCATCAAATTTTAATGTAATATTTTTGGTTAACAAATCCGTGTAACTGTAGGAAACATGTTCAAAGTTATTTTGATCTTGGTCTAAATCGACTACAAAAACTGCTGGAAATGTTTCCTTTAATACACCGCGTCTCTTGGTAACCTTCTTACGTCCTGCTCTTGCAACAACAGTTAAAGAATCTCCTAAATGTGAATCTAATTTCTGCTTTATGGTAGTAATAGATGTTGGCACTGATAACAACTCCTTTAGGAGCCTATTTTACCACAATATTATTATTTTTTCAATTCTTTTTAAGAGCAGCCCAAGGTCGCTTTCATCAACCAGCAGCCGGGATTTCCTTTGCCAATTGAATAAATTGGGCAATTTGTAATTGTTCGGGCCTGATGCGCGGTTCTACTCCGATAGCGGCAATAATTCGGGCACGTTCGTCACTATCAGATACCAAATTTTTCAAGTTATTGTTTAAAGTTTTTCGTCTTTGAGCAAAACACATTTTTACTACCCAATTAAAGTGTTTAACATCGCCAACATCTGGCTTATCTGCTAAAGGCTTAAGCACTACAACGCAGGAATCAACCTTCGGACGTGGAATAAACGAACTGCTTTTAACAGTTAAAGCATTCCGAACACTCATCTGCGTTTGAACAGCAATTGTTAGTGGTCCGTACTCCTTGCTATTGGGCTGAGCGCCAAGACGCTCGGCTACTTCCTGCTGCATCATTAAGGTTAAACTAGTGAAGTTTAAGTCTGATTGATTTAAAAAGAAAATAATTGGAGTTGTTATATAGTACGGTAAATTTGCGACTACTTTGATTGGTTTATTCATATCAAAAAAGCCACTTAGATCCTTAGCAAAATCTGCTTTCAAAATATCTTTTAATAACAGTTTGAAACGGTCCTGCAACAATGCGCCATTAACTTTGGCTGGTAACTCATTATGCAAAATTTCAGGCAAGCTCTCGTCAACTTCATAAGCAAAAACTTTCGCGCCTGCTAACAATAATTGTTCCGTCAACGAACCAATGCCTGGTCCAATTTCAATTACTTGGTCATCAGGTTTTATTTCAGCCGCTTGAACAATGCCCTGAATAGCATCTAAATCAACCAGAAAGTTTTGACCAAGATTTTTCTTTGCATGGACGAAATAACGGTTAATAATTGCTTGAGTCCTGACAAATGAGCCAATTGGAATTTCATTATTCATTTTTTGCCTCCTTAACTGCCTGCTCAAGCTCAGCAAGTGTCACACCAAAGGTATGCAGCCTTTTATAAAACTGCTTGGCATTGCCATAGCCAACCCGCAATTTTATGCCGACTTGCTCTCGTAATTTGCGAGAATCTACACCGCTGGACAGCCCCAGCCTCTGGTAATCGCTTTTAGTTAAGTCACTTGGTAAAGCTTGGCTTTCATGTAAGTCCTGCAAGGCTTTCACGAGTGCTTGTTTTGAAGCATGCTCTACCCCCAATGAACTACCGCGACCATGCTTAGTCGGTTCTCCTTCTTTGCGCGTGATAAACGCCTGCTTGGCATTAGGGACAGCTTCTGTCACTAACCGCCGAATTCGTTCACCGTTGAGATCTGGGTCAGTTAGCACAATAATTTCACGCTTTTTAGCCAATTCCTTCAGTTCTGTTAAAACCGCCTCCGGAACATCTGAACCGTTGGTTTCAATTGTTTCGATCCCAGGAAAAAATTGGTTTAAGCGAATCGTATCATCTTTGCCCTCAACGACCACAACAGCATTAAATTGTTTTTTATTTAAGACCATAAACCCTCATTGTATTTGTGTACGTGGCTTCTGCAACTTCTTCTAACGAAATATTTTTAAGCTGAGCAATTGCTTTTGCTACATAGTAGACATTACCCGGCTCGTTTTGACGGCCACGGTAAGGCTTAGGCGTTAGAAATGGTGCATCGGTTTCTACTAGCAAACGGTCGAGCGGCGTATTTTTGGCCGCCTCATGAACCTCGGTTGCCTTGGTAAACGAAACAACACCCGAATATGAGAAACAAACATTTAAGTCCAAAAACTTTGCTAGCCACGATGAATCGCCGTTAAAGCTATGGAGAACTGCACCGTATTCCAGATTGCTATTTTTTAAAATATCATAACAATCAGCAAACGCATCCCTTGTATGGATGTCCACGGGCTTCTTCAATTCGTGGGCAACCTCAATCTGGCGGGCAAACACTTCACGTTGCTTTTGGCGCGGAGACTCATCCCAATAATAATCAAGGCCGATTTCTCCCATTGCAACAACACCAGGTATTTGCAACTGCTCGATTAATTGGTCTTCAGCTTCTTGATTGTAATCCTTAGCTACATCGGGGCAGTACCCCACCATTGCATACACTTGGCTAAAGCGCTGACTGAGTTCAATCGCACGCTTATTAAAATCCGGATCTTGCCCGACGCAAATTAGTTTAGTTACACCTAACTTTTGCGCACGATCAAGGTAAAATTCTTCTTTTCCTCGAAAAGGCTCATCCTGCAAATGCATATGGTTATCAATTAATTCCATTAAGCTAAATCTGCCCCAATTTCATGTTCATCGCCAACTAGTGCCAATTTGACTTGACCATTCTTTTCGCTTGAAAGCAGCATTCCTTGGCTCAGATGACCTAACATCTTGCGTGGCTTTAAATTAGTCACAGCCAGAACTTTTTTACCTAATAATTCACTTGCATTAGGGTAATATTTCCGAATACCGCTCAGAATTTGCCGCTCATCACCATTACCAAAATCCAATTGGAATTGCAGCAATTTGCTTGAACCTTGAACTGGCTCAACTGCTAAAATTTTACCAACTTGGATCTTAACTTTATCAAAATCATCAATCGTGATTTCTGGTCCTTGTTCTTTTTCACTCCGGCTTTGCTTTTTTGGCTTAGCCTTTGCCATTTCATCTTGAATATACTTAATTTCTTCTTCAGGCTTTAAGCGTGGATAAATTGGTTCTGGCTTTTCAGTAACTTGGACATTCCAGTCGAAATCGCCAAAGTGAAGCTTCTTTTGGTCCTCATTATTCCAGTCCAGACCAAGTTGCTTAAACATTTCTACTGGTGTTCTAGTCATAATTGGCGCAATTAATAACGCAATAATCCGCAAGCTTTCAGCCAGGTTGGTCATTACACGCGCTAAATCGTCCTTTTTACCTTCTTTATTCAAGGCCCAAGGCATCGTTTCATCAATATATTTATTAGCGCGACTAACTAGTTGCCAGATATCTTCGATGGCTTGAGTGAAGTGAAGTGTATCCATTTTCTTCAGATAATCAGTGATTACGTTGTTAGCAACTTTAATTAGATCTTGACCTAATTCATCTTGCTCTGATGCAATTGGGCTAACCTTGCCGTCTTGATACTGATTGATCATAGATACCGTTCTGTTCAATAAGTTGCCTAAATCATTAGCTAAATCATAGTTAACTCTCTCAACGAAATCTTCTGGAGTAAAAATACCATCTGCACCAAATGGCAATGCACGCATTAAGTAGTAGCGCAAAGCGTCAACACCATAACGGTTAATGATTGATTCTGGGTAAACGGCATTGCCCTTAGACTTGGACATTTTACCGTCTTTCATCAATACCCAGCCATGACCAATAATGTGCTTTGGCAGTGGCAATCCTAATGCCATCAACATAATTGGCCAGTAGATTGTATGGAAGCGAACAATCTCTTTACCTACAAGGTGAACATCAGCAGGCCAGTATTTCTTAAATAAAGAATCGTCATCAGAGCCATACCCTAATGCAGTAATATAGTTGGACAACGCGTCAATCCAAACATAAACCACGTGCTTAGGATCACTTGGCACAGGAATTCCCCAAGAAACAGTTGTCCGCGTGACGGAAAGATCTTCAAGACCTGGTTTAATAAAGTTATTAACCATTTCCTTTTCACGTGAATGAGGCAAAATGAAATCAGGATGATCTTGATAATACTGGTAAAGTCTATCAGCGTACTTGCTCATCTTGAAGAAATATGATGGCTCTTTAACTAATTGCACTTCATGGCCTGATGGTGCCTTACCACCAATTACATTGCCTGTGTCATCTTTATAGACTTCGGCCAATTGCGATTCTGTAAAGTATTCTTCATCTTCAACTGAATACCAGCCAGTGTATTCACCAAGATAAATATCACCCTGCTTTAAAAGCTGTTCAAAAATCTTTTGAACACCCTTAACGTGCTCTTCGTCAGTAGTGCGAATAAATTTGTCATATGAGATATCTAGGCTTTTCCATAACTTTTTGTATGTTTTAACCATCTTGTCGACAAACTCTTGGGGTTTAATACCTTGTTTTTCAGCTTTTTGTTCAATTTTTAAGCCGTGTTCATCGGTACCAGTTAAAAAGAAAGTATCGTAACCCTGACTACGCTTGTAGCGTGCCATTACATCAGCCGCAATTGTTGTGTATGCATTACCAATTGTTAGACGACCAGACGGATAGTAGATTGGGGTTGTAATATAAAAAGTTTTTTTATCAGCCATGTTCATTTTCTCCTTAAGATTCGTTTAATTTCATTATATTATACTACATCAATAAAAAAGAGAATTCCTTACGGAGTTCTCTTTTTTACTATTTCATAACGTAATTTGCTTAAAATAGCCTGCTTTTTGCCCTTTTGCTTAGTACTTGGTCCTAACAAGCTCTCTGCGCTTGGAAGACGCAGCTTTAAGAAATAACCTGAAAATTCTTTAATTAAAAAGTGCGCTTCTTTACCACTAAGACGTAGGACTGAATATTAAATCCCCTGTAACTAAAGGTTTTTTTATACTTTTTAGCAGACTTTTTTAGGCAAGTATAACCTTAGATTAAAAACTTTTCGTTTTTAAGGTAGAAGTGCTTAACAATCGTTGTTAACAGGATGTAAAGAACAAGAATTGCCAAAACTACCCAAATAAAGCTGACGGGCATTTTGCCAAAGCCCAATTTATTTGCAAGAAATGAAAACGGAATTAGTGTCCCAATGACGCCGGCGCCAAAAGTTGCTAGCGTTACGCCAGGTGCAGCATGTTGACCAATAAACGGCAAGCGTGGGTCCCGCAATGCATGAATAACCATTTCTTGCGTCCACAGTGATTCAATGAACCAACCAGTGTGGAACAATGCAATAAAGGCAGCTTGCTGTGCTGGATTAAGCGTTTGATAGCTGCCACCAACAAGGTGTGGACAAATCACAAAGAAGAGTAAGCCAAAAGTCAAAATATCAAATATTGATGATGTTGGTCCAAAATAAAACATAAATTTAGGCAATTTTTTCGTCGACCAACTACGCGGCTCACTTAAAAATTCATTTGACATGTCATCAAATGGTAACGACAAGCAGCTTGTGCCGTAAAGCAAATCTAAAACTAGTAACTGTAATGGCAACATTGGCAAAAATGGTAAGAAGGACGAAGCCACCATGATTGATAAAATATTACCGAAATTGGAAGATAAAGTTATCTTAATGTATTTCATCGTGTTGCCAAATACTTTGCGCCCGATTCTTACTCCGGTTTCCAGCACATTTAAGTCTTTATGCAGCAAAATAATATCAGCGGATTCCTTTGCAATATCCACCGCAGTATCCACAGAAATCGATACATCAGCGGCCTTCATTGCTGGCGCGTCATTGATACCGTCTCCCATATAACCGACGGTATGACCATTTTGCTTGAGTAAGTTAATAATATTGGTTTTATCTTCTGGCGATAACTTAACAAAGATATTGCATTCTTCTACCATCTTAGCTAATTCTTCTGGCTTTTTGCCTTCTAAATCAGCTCCGGAATAAACCGTGTCGACATTGAGCCCAACTTGCAGGCCCACAGTTCTTGTAACGGCTTCATTATCACCAGTTAAAATCTTAACGGTAATCCCATCCTTTTTAAGTCTAGCCAAAGCATCTTTAGCACTTTCCTTAGGTGGATCAAGGAATGCTAAGAAACCACAAAGGATTAAGTCGCTTTCATCTTTGACCGAGAATTCGCCTACTGGAGCAGGATTACGCTTGTAAGCAAGCATAATTACCCGTAAGCCGTCATCATTCATGTCATTGACTTTTGCCATTACTTTCTGCTTGCGTTCAGGTGTTAATGGCAAAATCTGTCCGTCAACCTCGATCTTAGTGGAAACAGCAATCATTTCCTCGGACGCACCTTTAGTCACAAGTAGGTGTTCGCCGTGCTCACGGTCAGAATTTTCCACAACAACGCTCATTCTTCTACGAGAGAAGTCAAATGGAATCTCATCAATTTTGTTATAATCACGCTGAATTTCATTGATATCAAGCTCATCACCAGCAGCTTCAATGATGGCCTTATCAATTAGATTTTTCATCCCCGTTTGGTAGTAAGAATTGAGGTAACCCAGTTCCAAAATAGTGGAATTTTCGTGTAAATTTAAGTCATAATGCCGCTCCAAAACAACTTTGTCCTGCGTCAAAGTTCCAGTTTTATCCGTACATAAGATATCAGCTGAACCGAAGTTTTGGATTGAATTCATCTTTTTGACGATTGTGCCCTTTTTCGACATTTCGATTGAACCCTTAACAAGGTTAGTCGTCACAATAACGGGCAGCATCTCTGGCGTTAAACCAACAGCGGTTGCAATTGAGAAAATCAGTGCGTTAACCCAATCGCCTTTAGTCAAACCGTTAATAATAAAAACAAGCGGGGCAATAATTGCCGTCATAATAATTAACAGCTTGGAGACATTTTTAATCCCAACATCAAAGGCAGTATTTTTAACATCGTGGTGTGAAATATCATGAGCAAGCTTACCAAACATGGTTCGTTCGCCCGTCGCAAACACGACACCCAAGCCTGAACCCGAAACAATTGTCGTCCCCTCATAAAGAATATTAGGGTAATCCAGATAGTCACGGTCAGCACCAATCTTGGGCTTTTTAGTCGCAATTTTCTCAACCGGATTAGATTCACCGTTAAGAGAACTTGAGGAGCAAAAGAGGTCTTTGCTTGAAAGCAGCCGCATATCTGCTGGCACCATATCACCAGCAGCCAGACGAATGACGTCTCCTACTACCACTTCACTGGTATCAATTTCCTGGTCTTTACCGTCTCTGATAATGTCAGTTGTTACGGAAACCATCTTCAATAATGAATCAACCGCATTTGAAGACCTGACATTTTGAATAAAGCTTGTAATCCCAGAAATGAATACCATTATTAGCATAATGGCAACAGTTGTTAAATCTTTTTCACCAGCAGGAACAAAGATATAATCCGTAAATAGCGACAGGGTCGCTAAGACCAGCAGTACTAATGTAAACGGCGTAATAAATGCTTCCGCTAAGAAACGTAACTTAGAATTATGCTTATTGGACGCAATCGTATTTGCCCCATATTCCGCGCGATTTTTTTCTGCCTGCCTTGTGGATAAACCATTACTGCTAGCATGCAGTCTTGCTAAGGTCTCTGATCTGCCTTCATTAGCAATTGCTTTGACCAATGCTAGATCTTTGTTGCTGGTTGTCTCACTTGGTTTTCTCAGCATCATTCTCACTCTCCCTTTTTCCAAAAACGCAAACAAACTAAAAAGGGACCCACCTAAGCTGCCGCTGGTGACCCCCTTTTAAACAAGGTATCATTATACTCGTCGTTCAGTTTTAACACTACGCAACGTAAGCCTATAGCTAGCTATCTGGTTACCGCCTTATGTCGACGGAAACTATTTAACTCGTTGGCATCTCTGGATGTTTCCGGGCGATAGCATATGTTCACGTAGGAGTCTCACCTAACAGTTTATTTGTTTACTTATTTAATTTGCATTGTGAGTGTAATACAAAACTGCGCATTAAGTCAACCTTTTTACTTATTTTTTCAAATGCAGGTTATTTCTAAAGAAGTACATTAAGCCGCCAATTACTAAAACTAGACAAAGTGCAATTGGTAAGGCAAGTCGACGAGGATGTGACAGTTGAGCACGCTCTTCACTTGAAAGATCATATTTATCTAACGCGTACTGGTAGCGCTGATCAATCGTGGTCGCACAGGCACGAAAGACAAAGCGCAATCCACGGTTAAATTCTTTTTTATTATTACTTCGCAATTGGTTAGACTGCGAGCGGATAATCGTTCCCCTAACATCAGCCGTAAAAGCACCGTGCAAATCTTTACTTGAATAGATTTGCACATTACGTTTCTTATTGGCACTACCTACAACAATAAAAACTGTCCGCTTATATTTGTTTAACTTTTTGGGTGTTAAATGGTCAACCCGATTGACCGTTTTTACAATGATTACTGGTTGCTCGCTTGTTTGCAGGTAGCGATCATTTTTTTCCTTAATCAGCTTACTCGTTTTCTTTTCTAATAAATGCCCATTATCGTGAACATATGGGTTAGAAAAAGCAGTCATCGTAAAAAAAATGCCCAGTAAAGCTGTTAGCAAGGTCAGCTTAATTCTCAGCTTCCTCCAATTTATGTGCCAATTGCTCCACATATTTACGGTCAATTTTAATTTGTTCATAAGGAACCCCACAATCTTTAAATAGTGCAATTGCCAGCGGACTATCATGGTAATCAAAATAATAATTGATTCGTTTAATACCCGCTTGAACAAGAGCCTTAGCACAATTATAGCAAGGAAAGTGTGTTACATAAATTTCTGTGTTATCAGTTGAAACACCATTGCGTGCACATTGAATCAGTGAATTCATCTCGGAATGAATCGTTCTTACGCAGTGCCCATCAACGAGCTGGTGACCGACATCATCGCAATGGGGCTCGCCGGTAACCGAACCGTTATAACCCGTCCCGATAATCCGATTATCCTTGACTAAAACACTGCCAACAAGAGCACGGTCACAAGTTGAGCGCTGGGCAATTACCAGTGCCTGCATCATAAAATACTGCTTCCAAGGAATCCGGTTGTGCATTTTTTTACCTCTTAAAGTAATTCAAACCGATTGCATCACGAACTTCATCCAAAGTCTGATTGGCAACCTCATTAGCTTTTTTCGAGCCTTCGATCAGCATTTCGTAAACTTCATCCTGATTTTGCTCGTAGCGTGCGCGACGCTGACGAATTGGCTCTAGCTCATTTTCTAAGACGGTATTTAAATAGCGCTTAATTTTAACGTCACCCAAGCCGCCTTTTTGGTATTCTTCCTTCAATTCTGCTACTTTATTCTTGTCAGGATCAAAAATATCAAGATAAGTAAATACAGTATTGCCTTCTACCTTACCTGGATCTTCGACATGAATATGATCAGGATCAGTATACATCGACATCACTTTTTTCTGAACTGTTGCAGCGTCATCCGATAAATAAATTGCATTACCCAAAGATTTCGACATTTTTGCATTGCCGTCCAGCCCTGGCAATCGACCCTGGCCTTTTTCTGGGAAGTAACCTTCCGGTTCAACCAAAACATTGCAGTGATATACCCGATTAAAGGTGCGGACAATTTCTCGTGCCTGTTCAAGCATTGGTTCTTGGTCGTCTCCCACCGGTACAAGTGTTGCTTTAAAAGCAGTTATATCGGCTGCTTGTGAAACTGGATAGTTCAAAAATCCGACTGGAATTGAATCGTTAAAGCCTTTTTGCTTAATTTCGGCCTTAACTGTTGGGTTGCGTTCTAGGCGACTAACAGTCACTAAGTCCATATAATAAGCAGTAAGCTCGAATAAGGCAGAAATCTGAGACTGAACAAAAATAGTTGAAATTTCAGGATTAATCCCCACAGCCAGATAATCTAGGGCAACTTGGATTAGACTAGCCCGAATTTTTTCAGGATCACGAGCGTTATCAGTTAACGCCTGCGTATCGGCAATCATAATATACGGATGATACTCACCTGAATTTTGTAGCAGCACGCGGTTTTTCAACGAACCAATATAATGACCTACGTGCAACTTTCCCGTTGGGCGGTCACCTGTAAGGATAACTTTTTTATTCATTGTCTTTAACCTTTCCTAAAAATAAAACCTGCTTTAATGTGATAATTACAGTTAATTCTACCAAAAATTAAGCAATGATTAAATATGGAGGATAAAATGTGCAATCAATTTCAACTGCCAAGTTTGGCAGATACCAAAAAGTATTTAGTTAGTGACCTTCATTTACCTTTAGAAGAACCATCATTTGACTTTCCTGAAAACTGTAGCGTTTTTCCTAAAGGGATTGCGCCAGTGCTGCTTTATCAAGATAATCGCTTGGAGCTGGTTCCTAAAACCTGGGGTTATCCCAGTCCATTTGACCATAAAAAGGTTGTTTTTAACGCTCGCATTGAGCGCTTCTTCGAAAAAAAGCGGTCGATGTGGGATTCTTCCTTTGCTAAGTCAAGGTGCATCATCATTGCTAATCAGTTCTTCGAATCTGGGCGTAAAACTTACACTGCCACCAACAAACACCAGTATCACGAACGGTTTACCTTTCATAATCCAGATGAACCATTAACTTTAATCGCCGGGATTTATCAAAATGATTATTTTTCAATGGCAACTACTAAGCCAAATTCTGTTATGGCGCCGGTACATGACCGCATGCCGCTAATTATTGCACCTAATGAACTGCGCCAGTGGCTTTTTCAGGACTTTTCTAGCTTAGTCGATCGCAAGCAAATAAGCTTAACTTCCGCCAAAGTCCCCAACCGAAAGTAAATTTTGCTTACCCAACTACACTTAAAGCTAACTTCTTGCATTAGACCAAAAACAAAGCTTGGTTTTACCGCTAAAAAATGGTAAACTTATTCAGTAATGCGGGTATAGTTTAATGGTAGAACGTTAGCTTCCCAAGCTGAAGATGCGGGTTCGATTCACGCTATCCGCTTAAATTAAAAGGCAATGATTTAAACATCATTGCCTTTTTTGTTGTTCATAAATTAGGTCATAATTAGTAAAATAACGCCATTTAATGCCGCTAAATAGACCGGCATCCACATTGTTTGCGTATATAAGTACGACCAAGCAAAAATCGCCCCAAATAGTGCATTAACCACCAACAAGGGGACAGAGCTTTGCCAGTTAAGCAGACTAAATAAGATACCAGAAGTAATAATTCCTAAAATGGCTGTTGCCACCGTATTACTACGGAAAGCATAATTAAATAAAAAGCCAGTTGTCAAAAATTCCTGCAAAATTGGCAAAACCAAGCCAACTGCTACCACTAGGAACCAATAGGTCGCGACAGATTCATGCTGCAAATAAGCAATTTGAAAACCATAGAATTTAATTTTGCCATAAGACTGCAACCAGGCAGTACAAATTCGCAAGGCGGTCACAACTATCGTTAAGCTGATAATCAGACCAAAATTGCTAAGCCAGGAGCCAGAAAAACTTCGGTCAAAAAAGCGCTGTTCACGGTTAAACCGATAAATAAAAAATAGTAATATCATCAAAGAAATTGTTGCAAATAAAATCAGATCCCAGATATGGATTGGCGAATTTTTAGCAACTAACTTGATTACGCCAGCAACCATTAAATAACCAATAAAATAAACGATGTAGCGTATAAGGTTGCCCTCTCTTGATGCTGGTGTATTCACTAAAATTACCTCTATCCTATATGTACCTTACAAATTCCATATTATAGCAAAAAAAGCTAATTTTATGAAACGCCAGCTTAGATTTTTCAGTTTGCTTTTTATTGTTAGCATCTTGCACTCAAACCAAGCCTAAGTGCTTATTTTAAAAAGGATTTTTCTCGGCAATACTAAATAAGCGCAAATGCTTTTGGTAACAGTCAATTAAGCGATACATGGCTACTTTATCACAATTATTCGTACGCGTTTCCGCCATTATGACCACCCACTAGGCTGCTACGTCTTATTGCCGTGGCGCCTTCCATTAGGCTGGAGGCTTTAACCAAACTTTTAAAGCCATATTTTCGCCTTATTTGGTCAATCGTTTCATCAATTTTACGTTTCTTTATTTGGGTAGAAGGCTGCATAAAGAAGGTTAATTGCTGACAAGTATCCGGAATGAGCCTGCTGCAGCTGACTCCCAGCGCCCGAACTGTTTCACCACGCCAATTTTTGCGAAACAAAGCCAGTATTTCTTGTACGAGTAAATCATTGTCATTAGTCGGTGAAATTTTCCGCTGAACATTGAAGCCCGTTCGATCGCCTGTCGGTTTATACTGCGAAAAGCCAACATACAAGCTAACACATTGGGTTTGAAGCTTATGCGCACGAATTCTGGCAGCAACTTGCTCACCAATTTCACGCAAAACAATTTCGAGTTCACGCTGATTAGTATAATCCTTGGTTAAAATTTGCGAGTTACCATAATTTTTCATTTTTGGAAAAAACTTTTCGCTAATAATACTGCGATCAACACCCCAACTCATTGCAAATAATTGTTCGCCAATTACGCCAAATTCTTTCTTCAAAATCGCGGGATCGGTATGTGCTAATTCATACATATTATTAATATGCAAACGCCGCAAATGATGCGCTGTTCTTTTGCCAATTCCCCAGACTTCTTCCATATCAGTAATTCGCCAAATTGTATCAGGAACATCAATATAATGCCAATAGTCAATCATTGAATGGCGGTGCTTAGCAGAAATATCCATTGCTAGTTTGGCAAGAAGCGGATTTTCACCAATTCCGCAAGTAGTATATAAGCCCAACTTATCCCTAATCTCACACTGAATTTTACGTGCGACTAAATAGGGATCATCCCCAAACAAATGCCAAGATTTAGTCATATCGATCATGCTTTCATCAATTGAATACGCATGAATATCTTCATCCGCCGCATACTCACGAAATATATCCAGCACTTGCATGCTGCGCTTAATATATAAATTCATGTGCGGATCAACCAGCAATAAATCAGGTGCATCTTTTTTAGTGGGCAAATCGCGCACACGCATCACGTTAGTTAAACCATACTTTGCTTTTGCTAAAGGAGAAGCCGCCATAATTAACCCTGAACCATACTTGCTATCAGGCTGATGGGACACCACTGCCAGCACAGCCTTCATGGGATTAAGTCCTAGTTCTAGCGCCTCACAGCTTGCAAAAAATGACTTATTATCAATCATAAACACTACGCGGTGGGGTTCATAACGATAATCATACATTTTTTCCACTCCTTGTTACAAACCTTTGTTCGTCTAAAGTTAATTATACAAACGCTAGTTCGATTAATCAAGTGCAAAATTTAGTCAATTGCCATAATAGTAACGTGATATTCTCCCGCAGGCGCCATTACGCTAACTGTCGTATTCACCTCTTTTTTCATTATTGCTTGCCCAAGAGGTGAATCAAACGCAACCTTTCCGTCGGCAATATCTGCTTCCATCCGGCCAACTACTTTATACTTCTCTGTTTCGTCATCATCATCAAATTTAAGTGTGACTGTCTTACCAAGGTCAACCTTCCCATCAGCGGTTTTATCAACAACATCAGCATATTTTAGTTGTTTTTCTAAGTACCGCACGCGGCTTTGTAAGTGACCCAGATCACGCTTGGCCTCAGTGTATTCAGTATTTTCCGACAAGTCACCCAGTGCCCGGGCCTCTTGCAAAATCTTAATTCTGCGCGGACGATCCTTTTTCAATTCAGCTATTTCGTTCTTAATTTTTTGGTAACCTTCCGGCGTCATTTTCTGATAATAAACCAATATTTTTACTCCTTTTGTTTGTTAGAAAAAAATTTTCCACAAGCTATTATTACTGCCACAACAGTTTTCAGCTTTTATTCTTAGCACTCGAAAATAAAGAGTGCTAAATGCTTTAATTTTAATTTTCTAGGTACTATAATAATAACTGTAATGAGGAAATAGCAAACACCCCATTACAAAACTTAATTAAATTTGAAAGGAAGCTTTTTACTATGGCAAATGATATGATGAATCGGCACAATGACTTATTTGATGCGATGAACGATTGGTTTGATCTTCCAAGAAAATTTTTTGACGATGGCGATATGGCCAAATTAATGCAATCAGACGTTGTTGAAAATGATAAAGAATACATTATCAAAGTAGACATGCCTGGAATGGATAAAAACGATATTAACTTAAACTACAATAACGGCATTTTGAGCGTATCAGGCTCTAGAAAATCATTCAAAGACCTATCTAATGATAAGAATAATAGTCTTATTCACCGTGAAAGAAGCGAAGGTCACATTTCTCGCAGCTTCAGATTACCAAATGTGGTTGCAAGTGAGATCCATGCAAAGTATGATAATGGTGTATTGACTATTACTTTACCAAAACAAAGTTCTGGTCAAAGTGATAATTCAATTCAAATTGATTAACTTATTTAATAAAGATTGCAAGAAGTTCAAGATAAGTTGCCAATACAAATAATTCTCTAAAACGAGTTCAGCTATTGAACCCGTTTTTCTTTTGGCTTAAAATATAAAGTAATTTAAAATTAGATTAAAAAAGGAGAATTATTAATGGGACACAAAATTACTGTTCAAGAGCTTGAAAAGTTTGCGAACAATTTTAATGACAACCCCAAAAATCAGGTTGTTGCCCGTGCTGCTCAAAAAAGCGGCGTTTCGATGGCAGCTTATAACGAGCGGGTTCAAAATGAACTAACACGTGTTTTTTCAACAGAATTAGATACTGAAAATGTTACTAACCAACTTCATTCAGGCCGCTGTTGGGAATTTGCCACTCTGAACATACTACGTCATCAATTTGGTAAAAAATATCACTGCAAGAATTTTACTTTTTCACAAAGTTATAATTTTTTCTGGGACAAAATTGAACGTGCCAACACTTTTTATGACAACATTTTGGCTACCGCTGATGAAAAATTAAATTCACGTACGGTTGAAGCCATCTTAGGCGGAGCCGGCGAAGATGGCGGACATTTTCATATGGGTGCTGCTTTAATCGAAAAATATGGTGTCGTTCCGTCATACGCCATGCCTGAAAGTTTCAACGCCAATAACACTGATGCGTTTGGCAAGACTTTAGGCGATAAATTGAGAAAAGATGCATTAGTATTGCGGGAATTGAAGCAAGCGGGCAAAGACAAAGAAGTCGAGCAAGCACGCGAGCAATTTTTAAGTGAAGTCTACCAGATGACGGCAATTGCAGTCGGTGAGCCACCAAAGAAATTTGACCTTGAATACCGCGATGATGACAAGAAGTACCACTTGGACAAAGACTTGACACCACTTGAATTTTTACACAAGTACATGGGCGAGGTTGACTTTAATGATTACGTTGTTTTAACTAACGCTCCTGATCGTGAATATAACAAGTTGTACGGCATCCCATTTGCTGATAACGTTGGCGGCGTCTGCAGAATTAAGTTCTTGAATGTACCGATGGAATACTTGGAAACTTACGCTGTTAACCAGCTAAAAGATGGTGAAGCCGTTTGGTTTGGTAATGATGTCCTTGTTCAAAGCGACCGCAAGCAAGGATATCTTGACAGCGATTTGTACAAGTATAGTGACTTATACGGCGTCGATCTCAGCATGTCAAAAGCTGACCGTCTACGGACCGGTTCAGGTTACGCCAGCCATGCAATGGTATTAGTTGGTGTCGATGAAGATAAAGGCCAAATTCGCCAGTGGAAAGTCGAAAACTCCTGGGGCGAAAAGAACGGTGACAAAGGTTTCTTCGTTATGAACGACAAATGGTTTAAAGAATATGTTTATGAAGTAGTTGTCCACAAAAAGTACCTAACTTCTGAACAAGTTGCCTTAGCCGAAGGTCCAGTAACTGACCTGCCAGCATGGGATTCAATCGCCTAAACTAAATTTATATAACTTAAAAGACGAAACTCGTTAAACGAATTTCGTCTTTTTTGTCATTATCAAACTTATTCTGCCCGCATCAGAATTTCGTCAAATTTCTTGAAAAATAGCTTCTTATCAGCTTTAGTTACCAAGGTAATCTCGCGGCCGTTAGGATCATCTTCCATTCGCCCGGCTGCAGTTCCGGTTGTAACTACCTTAACCCGCCTTTTTTCTGAAGCTAAAACTACTTCAGGATAAAGAGCACTAATTGCCGTTAAAACATCCCAGAAGTAGAGTTGCATCGTTTGAATTGGCGGATTAACGAGGAGACTATAAGCCTGCCCCACTAAATCAATTGCAGGATACTTGCGTAAACTTGCCCAGTGCATCTTCAATTCGTCCGTTAAAGGCAACTCTTCACTACTTTCAAGGCCGATAACTTCCATTGCAATATTTGACTTAAGAACGCGTTCGACCGCAAACGGATCCCAAAAAGCATTCCATTCTTGGGTACCATCAGCGTTAACTTGAACCACATTGCCGTGACCATCAAGCGAGCCACCCATCCAGTAAAGCTTGGCAATTTTATCTTCAATCGCTGGGGCAGCATCAAGTGCACGTGCCAAGTCGGTCAATGGGCCTGTCATTACCAGCGTCACTGGCTTTTGGGCATTCTCCAGTTTAGTTACGATATCAAGATGAGCTGGTTGATCAGCTTCTTTAGTCGTCATCTTACCAGCCTCATTTAATAGCGGCAAAGAGTTAAAAGAATAGGACGCTGTTCGCCAATCGGCCGGGAATTGATTGACCGCCCGAGAATTGGACTTTGCTATTGCTAATTGGTCTCCCCTTAAATTAAACCGATCCGTCATTTTGCGGCAAACTTCCACAGACGGATCAATATAACCGTCGGCATCAATTGCACTGACGCCAAGCAATTTAATATCGGGTGCGAGTAAGAAAAGCAAATACGACACTAGATCGTCGATATTACCATCATGATTAAAATAAATTTCTTTCATTTGTTCTCCTTATTTTGACTTAATATAATTTTGTCCGTCTGCTGCGGGTGCAACTGATTTACCAAAGAATAATACCAAAATGACAATCGTAATTACATACGGTGCAATTTGCATATAAACTGATGGGATATGATTGAAAAATGGCAGCTGGTTACCAATAATACTAATACTTTGCGCAAAGCCAAAGAATAATGATGCCAGCATTGCTCCAAGCGGATTCCATTTACCAAAAATCATTGCGGCTAACGCCATAAAACCTTGTCCCACAATAGTTGA
Organism: Lactobacillus sp. B4026; assembly: GCF_026535825.1. NCBI lineage: Bacteria > Bacillati > Bacillota > Bacilli > Lactobacillales > Lactobacillaceae > Lactobacillus > Lactobacillus sp. B4026. The sequence goes on along the minus strand of NZ_JAFNPD010000005.1, from coordinate 22,641 downwards.
AATGGAAAAATTACCAGAAATGGCCTGTGCAAAAACTGCCCCACCAATTCCTCCTAAGAAACCGGAAATAAGAACGCCCGCATATCTCATGGCGTAAACGTTAATTCCCATTGTATCAGCTGCTTGGGGATTCTCACCACAAGAACGTAAACGCAAGCCAAAACGGGTTTTATATAAAATCCACCATAACAAAATAGAAACAATAATTGCCAGCCAAGCAGGTGCAGAAGTGTTTTTAAAGAAAATTGGTCCAATTACTGGAATATTGGCCAAGCCAGGAAAGCTGAAATAGCCAAAACTTTGCGTAATGTTTTCGGTTTGACCTTTATCATAAATCGCTTTAACGAGAAAGACGCCGAGTGGTGGAGCCATCAAGTTCAAAACCGTCCCACTAATGACATGATCCGCATGGAAGTTAATTGTTGCTACCGCATGAAGCAGTGAAAATACTAAACCGACTATTCCACCAACAATTAACCCTAGCCAAGGAGTGGCTTTGCCAAAGGTGGATGCAAAAGTCAGGTTAAAGACTACTGAGGCAAAAGCGCCCATGGTCATAATTCCTTCAAGGCCAACGTTTGTAATCCCAGAATTTTCACTGTAAACGCCACCTAGTGAAGTAAAGATTAGTGGCGTTGAGTAAACGAAGGTGGAAGACACCAATAAAGATAAAATGGTAAGCAAATTCATTAGTTTCGTCCTCCTTCAGTGCTGGTTGCACTTGGTGCCTTGTCCTGAGTAGTAGCTATCTTTTCTTCTTGCTGCGAGTCACTAGCAGTTACCCGCTTATTTTTAAAGAGCAAGCCAATCACATATTGAATTGCCACAAAGAAAATAATTGCTGCAATCACAATCGAAACTATTTCATAAGGAATCCCGGCAATCGTCTGCATCCCCAAACCACCAATTTTTAAAATTGAAAATAAAATTGCTGCTAACAGGATGCCAATGGCAGTTCCACCACCCAGTAAGGCAACAGAAAGACCGTCCCAACCGATATCCAAGCTAGTTGTCTGGGTAAAATAATTTTGATATGTTCCTAATCCCTGAACAACACCGCCTAAGCCGGCAAAGCCACCGGATAAAAGCATTGAATACAGAATATTTTTCTTCGTCGACATTCCGGCATAACGGCTGGCAAATGGGTTGGCACCAACCGACCGAATTTCAAAGCCGGTGGTTGTCTTTTTCATTAAGTACCAGTAAATGAACACACCAATAATAGCTAAGAAAATTCCCGCATTAATCCGCGAATCACCAAACATCGAGCTGAGCCAGTCAATTTTTAAACTACCATTAGCAGCAATTGTTTTAGTTGTGTCCGTATCAATTCTCATCGTTTTCGGCATAATCTGCTGCATTAAATACTGGCAAGAATAAAGCACAATATAGTTCAACATAATCGTAGTAATCACTTCGTTGGTCCCAAACTGAGCCCTCAGCCAGCCAGCAATTCCGGCAACTAATGCACCGGCAGCAATCCCGGCAATAATTGCAAGTGGCAGCAATAATGCTTTAGGCATATTAGGATTAGCAAGCACCACCCAAATTGAAGTTAGCCAGCCAGCTTGTGCCTGTCCGGGTAACCCGATATTGAAAAAGCCGGCGCTAGAGGCAATGGCAAAACCAATAGCCGTAAAAATCAGCGGTGTAGCTTCACGAATAGTTTCACCGATTCCATTCATATTGCCCAGAGCACTCGAAAACATTGACGCATATGCTTCAAACGGATTATAGCTCCATACAAGCATAATTAAAGCACCAACTAAAAAGCCGGCGAGAATTGAAATAATTGGTACTAAGATTTTTTTAGTTTTGGGATTTACTTTAAGCAAGAGCGTTGCCTTCTTTCTTGATACCCGTCATTAACAAGCCTAATTCTTCATCACTGGTTGTTTCGGGCTTTACTTCACCCGAAATCTTACCGTCATGAAGAACAATAATTCGATCAGACAACTGCATAATTTCATCTAGCTCATAGGAAATTAATAAAATTGCTTTGCCCTTAGCCCGTTCAAGGAGCAGCTGTTTATGAATATACTCAATTGCACCAACATCAAGTCCACGCGTTGGTTGAAAGGCAATAATTAAATCGCTATTAAGGTTAAGTTCACGTGCAATGATTACTTTTTGCTGGTTACCACCGGATAGGTCACTAACTGGCAGATTGCTGCCTGTAGTCCGGATATCAAACTTCTTAATCAACTGATTAGCATGCTGATGAATGGCATCATAATGCATTAAATGATGGCTAGAGTATGGCTCACGGTAATAATTTTGTAATGCCAAATTATCAGAAATTGAAAATGGCAAAATCAAGCCGTATTTTTGCCGATCAGAAGGAATATAAGAAACGCCCTTTTCAGTAATCTTGCGGACCTTTTGGTTAGTCATGTCTTCGTCATTAATCATAACCTTGCCGGAATCAACGTGCTGCATGCCAGTTAACGCCCGAGCTAATTCGTCTTGACCGTTGCCATCAATTCCTGCAACTCCTAAAATTTCACCTGCACGCAAGTTAAAAGATAAGCCCTTAAGCGTTAAAATGCCTTGCTTATTTTTTACCTTTAAGTCACTAACTTTAAGCGTTGTTTTACCTAACTTGGCTTCAGGTTTATCCAGTCGCATATCAACATGACGGCCAACCATTAATTCAGCCAAACGATTATTAGATACATCTGCCACTTCAAACGTACCCACACTTTTACCAGCACGGATAACCGTAACCCGATCAGCAGCCCGCTTAATCTCTTCCAGCTTGTGCGTAATCAAGATGATTGACTTTCCTTCTTTGGCCAATTCTTGCAAGATCTGAATAAACTCGGTTATTTCCTGCGGGGTTAAAACAGCAGTGGGTTCATCAAAAATCATAATATCAGCGCCGCGATAAAGGACCTTCAATATTTCTACTCTCTGCTGCTGGGCAACTGTTATTTCGCCCACTTTTTTATTTGGATCAACATTTAAATTATACCGAGCAGATAACTCCTCAATCTGCTTTTGGGCTTTTTTGAAATCAAGTTTCGGGCCCTTAGTCGTTTCGTGGCCTAAAATAATATTTTCCAAAACCGTAAATGAATTCATCAACATAAAATGCTGGTGAACCATGCCTATTCCTAGATCCTTAGCTACAGTCGGATTTTTGACTGCTACTTTTTGCCCGCGAACAATGATTTCACCAGAAGTTGGCATGAGCAGTCCTGACAAAATGCTCATCAAAGTTGACTTTCCCGCACCATTTTCACCAAGAAGGGCTAAAATCTCACCTTTTTGCAAAGTAAGGTTAATATCATTATTAGCCTTAAAGCCGTTAAAGTCTTTGACTATATGCCGCATCTCAATTACATTAGTCGTATTTTTCATTTCAATTATTAATTTCCTTTTGTAAAAAACTCTTTGCATATTAATACACAAAGAGTTCTTAAAAACATTTAACTAACTGCTAATTTTGCGCAACTTTAATTTTGCCAGCAATAATTTCTGTTCTCGCCTTTTGGACTGCTGTCCAAGCTTTAGGCGAAAGGTTACCCTTAGTGACGGAAACACCGTTACCCTTTAACGAGTAAACTAAATGCTTGCCACCCGGGAACTTGCCTTTAACAGCGTCATCAGCTAAAGATTTAGTGACAACATTTAAGCCTTTCAGCACTGAAGTTAAAGTAAAGTTAGCTTTTTTACCATCTTTTGCCTTATATTCGCCCATGTTTTGCTGGTCAACGTCAACACCAACAACCCAGACTTTTTGATCAGCTAGACGTGTTTGGTTATGTGCTTTTGCTTCTTGGAAAACACCATTTCCGGCAGAGCCAGCAGCTTGGAAAATCACATCACATTTATCTGCATACATCGATTGCGCCATTGATTTAGCCTTATCAGTCGAAGTAAAGTTGCCAACATATTGGGAACTGACAGTAATTTTCTTGTGCATTGCCTTAGCTGCGTCTTCAACGCCTTGCTTAAAGCCGCTTTCAAATGAGCCAATAATCGCTGACTTGGCACCACCAATAAAACCAACCTTGTTAGTCTTAGTGGAGTACGCTGCAGCAACTCCGCCTAAATATGAAGACTGGTTACTCATAAAAGTTACAGAAGCAACATTCTTTTGACCAGTAATCACATCATCAACAATTACAAAGTTTTTCTTCGGGTTCTTTTTAGCAGCTGCGCTGACAGAGTCCTTTAACAAATAACCGATACCAAAAATTGTCTTATAGCCTGACTTAGCAGCTTGATTAAAGTTAGGCGTGTAGTCAGTGGCACTATTTGACTGGAAATATTGATAGCCACTGCCTTTTTGCAAGTTGTGCTCTTTACCGTAAGCTTTAAAGCCTTCCCAAGCAGCCTGATTAAAAGACTGGTCGTTGATACCATTACTATCTGTAATTAAAGCAATACTGTCCTTTTTACTTTGCGCGGTTGAATTCTGTTTTTTACCAGAACAACCACTCACCAGTAACGTAAATGACGCAGCAAGTGCTCCTAAAGACAAAAGCTTCGTAAATTTCTTACCCATAATTTTTTCTTACCCTCCACAAAATACGAACTTTTCATTAACTACTTTATTATAAAATACGTATAATTTCAAGAATAAGATGTAATATAAAGGGCTTAAAAAACTATAGTTATGTTAAAGGCGAACTATTTAGCAGGGTGAATTGGCACTTTAATCTTACCAGCAATAATTTCGCTGCGTGCCTTCCGCGAATAGTTCCATGCAGTATCATTGATATGACCACGCATAATGGAAACACCATTTGTATCAAGGCCGTAAACTAGTTGCTTACCACCAGGGAACTTACCGTTATATGCACGGTTGGCAATATCATGAGTAGCTACATTTACGCCTGTAATGACGGAGGTTAGGACAAAATTATCTTTTTTACCGTCCTTAGTCTTGTAGTTGCCGAGATATGATTGGTCGACATCAACGCCGATAACCCAAACTTTTTTATCTGCAGCACGGTTCTGGTTAATAGCTTTGGCTTCTTGGAAAAGACCATTTCCGGCTAATCCCGAAGCATGGAAGACAATATCCGCTTTTTTAGCGTACATTGATTGGGCAATTGCTTTTTCTTTATCAGCACTAGTAAAGTTGCCAACGTATTGATTTAACAGGGTAATTTTCTTATGGAGCTTTTTGGCTTGGTCATTCACACCTTTAGTAAAGCCAGCGTCGAAGAGGTCAATAATATCACTGTGTGCACCACCGATAAAACCAATTACATTAGTCTTAGTTTGGGTAGCGGCAGCAACACCGGCTAAATAAGAAGCTTGTTCACTCTTGAAGTTTGCAGAAGCAACGTTCTTTTGGCCCTTAACCACGTCATCAACAATAACGAAGTTTTTCTTGGGATCCTTTTTGGCAGCTGCGCTAACAGCATCTTTTAGACTATAACCAATACCAAAAATGGTTTGATAACCGGCCTTGCTTGCCTGATCAAAATTTGGTTCGAAGTCTGCTGCACTGCTTGATTGGAAGTACTGGTATCCATTACGGCCACGCTTGATGTTATGTTCTTTGCCGTATGCCTTAAAGCCGCGCCAAGCTGACTGATTAAATGAATTGTCATTAACACCAGCAGTATCAGTAATCAGCGCGATTGAATGCTTAGCATTATTGGTAGAATTACCACTACCGCCCTGTTTTTTGCCAGAACAAGCCGTCAGGGCAATTCCCGCCGTAACTGCCACCGTTGCAAGTGAAAAAATCTTCTTAATATTAGTCCTCATCTTTTGACCTCCTGTTTTTTTACATTACCTAAAATATCAATATTTAGTAGCTATGTCAAAAGAACAGCACAACATAGAGTGTTGATATCATGCGGTTTGCATTTGGTATAGACCATAATGTAAGCTTAATGCTATCTATTTTTGTATGCAACAAGCACAAAAACAAAATTTTTTTGATTTTACGAATTTATGTAAAGTTATCCTGATAGGAAACTTCTTTACTCGCTATTAAAGTAAAAACTTTTAGGCTAAAATAAGCTTAAATATCAGCAATAAAAAAGAACCACGATTGACGTGGTTCACTAAAAATTAACGGTTAAATTCTATGAACAAGATTTTATACAAAGCAACCTATCAGTCGCCTCTTGGCGAAATGATCCTTTTAAGTAGTGATCAGCACTTACTCGGTCTATGGTTTAATGATCAAAAATTTTTCGGCGCAAACTATCAGCTAGAACAAGCGGATGAAAAAATAGTGTGGCCACTTAAGCTGACATTACAGTGGCTAACCGAATATTTCTCCGGGCAACAGCCCGATCCATTCGCGGTTCCAATCAAACCAGAGGTAACACTTTTTCGTGAGCAAGTTTTTCAGGAATTACAAAAAGTTCCTTACGGACAAACTACAACTTACAAAGAGTTATCTGACCAGTTGCAAAAACAGGAATCGAAAAAGATTAACAAGGCACGGGCGATCGGCGGAGCTGTTGGTCACAATCCTATTACCCTGATTATTCCTTGCCACCGAGTTATCGGCCAGGATGGCTCATTAATTGGATATGCTGGCGGAATTGAGCGCAAACAAGCCCTATTACAAATGGAACAGGCGCTGTAGCACTTTTAAACATCCCATTCCGCCATAAATTCTTTAACAAAAGCACGCATGAATTCTGTTCTTCTGTGTGCTTCTTTTTTACCGCCAGCGGTATTCATCAAATCTTCAAGTTGGAATAACTTTTCGTAAAAATGATTGATCGTTGTTTCCGTATGTTCACGATATTGATCGTGACTGACCAACTTCTGGGGCTTAATTTCAGGATCATAAATTGCATTTCCGTGAGCACCACCATAGGTAAAAGCACGGGCAATTCCCATGGCTCCTAAGCTTTCAATTCGGTCCGCATCCTGAACATATTCACCAGATACTGGCAATTGGTAATGATGCTCAATATTTTGGGAGAAAGACATATGCTGAATCGTAAACAAAATATCCTGGACTTCTAATTCAGTAAAACCAGCCTGGGGTAATAGCTGTTTAATTTGCGCGATAACCGCCTCAGGGTCCGCACAGATCTTTTCGTCAATCGTATCGTGCAGATACCCTCCTGCTTTAATAATTGCCACCATGCGGCTATTAGGTCGTGCATCTGGGTTATCCTGCAAATACATTTGACTTGCTAAATTGGCAACTCGCCGACCATGATAAAAATCATGCCCAGTTTTTTCGTCTTTTAATTGCTGTTTAACAAAACTGGTAATCTTATCTAAATCCAACTTTATCTTCCCTTCCTTTCACTAAGCCGCTTCCCAGATTTGAACTGAGGACCTCCTCCTTACCACGGCGGTGCTCTACCTCCTGAGCTAAAGCGGCAAGAATATTCTATCAAAAAAATATCCACCATGTCCGGTGGATATCTCCGCAGTAATTAATTATTCTGCACTTGAGCGAAATTTCACTGCTGTTCCATAGGCAACAACTGATTGCATGTCACCACCAATTGTACCAGAATCAAAGCGCATCATCACAATTGCGTCAGCACCTTTTTCCACAGCTTCTTGCCGCAAGCGCTCTAAAGCTTGTTCACGTGACTTTTGCAACATTTGTGTATAGCTGCGGATTTCTCCACCAACCATTGACTTTAAACCTGCACCGAAGTCTTTAATCATATTTTTAGACTGGGTCGTTAAACCAAATACTTCACCGATAACCTCGTATTCCTTACCAGGTATATTTTCAGTTGTTGTAACTAATATTTCATCATTACTCATAGGTGAGCCTCCTTTATTAGGGCCTTTTAGTCAATAAGTTTATATTGCTAAAACCAAATTATGAATTAACAGATAGTAACATGTCAATCATAAATCCAAAAATAATAAAACAAATATTTACAGTCGCTATTTAATCACTGCTAGAATCTTGTTGCTTAATGCGGGTGGCATCAAGTTGATTTTTAACAATTCAGACAAAGTAACCCAAGCCGGTCGATAAACATTTGTACTAGTTGACCGCTCTTTTTCTTCGCCGCTAATGTCAGGCACAGCTTTTTGCCGATAATCAGTTAAAAAGAAGTATTCATCATCGATCACAAACAGTTGCCGTAATTGTGCTGACGTTAACTCTATTTGTAATTCTTCATTAATTTCTCTAATGGCAGTTTCTCGTGGCGTTTCACTCCTTTTTGCACCGCCGCCAGGGACTACCCAATAATTTCGCTGCTTTTTTTGCCGATGAATTAATAAAATTGCCGTCAAATCAGGATTATAAATGATTACCCTAGCGCGCATAGCCTATCATCCCCTCAAAAATTAGTTAATTCTATTTTAAACCACTTAATGCCTTTGCCCCATCATTTTGCCAAAAATAAAAACGACCCACTTTGTAAAATGCAGTAGGTCGTTTCTTAATCGTCAAATTAGGCAGTAATATTAACTAAGGTGTACTTTTTCTTCCCTTTACGGACAATAACGTATTTACCAGAGAAGGCCTTTTCCGGATCAACTACAAAATCAACAGATTGTTGCCGGTCACCATTAATATAAATTGCACCGTTAGTAACATCTTCACGTGCTTGGCGCTTAGATGATTCAATCTTTGTCTCAACTAGGAAGTCAACAATGTTCTTTGCACTAGCATCTGCTTCAGCCGTAGGGGCACTCTTAAGTCCCTGTTCAATTTGCTTAACGGTCAAGTCCTTGATATCACCAGAAAATAGTGCATCAGTGATCATTTCTGCTTCTTGCAGGCCCTCTTGTCCATGAACAAATTTAGTTACTTCCCGAGCTAAAGTCTTCTGCGCAGTCCGTTTCCATGGCTCATTCTTAACTTGTTCTGCCAGCTCATCAATTTCTTCGTGACTGAGGAAAGTGAAGTATTTCAGGTATTTAACAACGTCACGGTCATCTTGGTTTATCCAGAATTGGTAGAACTCATATGGGCTGGTCTTTTCCGGATCAAGCCAAACAGCACCACCGGCTGATTTACCAAATTTAGTTCCATCAGCTTTTAGCATCAACGGAATGGTCAAACCAAATGCTTGGCGATCAGAACCCAATAATTTATGAATCAAGTCAATTCCTGCCGTAATGTTGCCCCATTGGTCACTACCACCAATTTGCATTTGAACACCGTGTTCTTTATTCAATTGGTAAAAATCAATGGCCTGCAAAATTTGGTATGAAAATTCAGTAAATGAAATACCATTTTCTAACCGATTGGCTACAACATCCTTACTTAACATGTTGTTTACTTGGAAATGTTTCCCATATTCACGCAAAAATTCGATCAGACTCAGTTTATCCAACCATTCAGCATTGTTAACAATTTCAAAGTTCTCGGTCCCAAACAGTTTTTCCATTTGTCTGGTTAAAGCCAATTCATTCTGGTGAAGTTTTTCTGCACTAAGCAATACTCGTTCAGAGCTTCTACCAGATGGATCACCAATCGTACCTGTTCCACCACCGATAACAATAACTGGGTGGTAGCCTGCAAGTTGAAATCTCTTCAAAATCATAAAAGGAATTAAGTGACCAATATGAAGTGAGTCACCTGTTGGATCTGTACCACAATATAAGGCTAAATCATCGTGCTTTTCAAGATATTCAGCCAAACCTTTTTCATCAGTTTGCTGGTTAATTGCGCCGCGCCATTTTAAGTCCTCTAAGATATCAAAATTCGCCATCATTTTCCTCCAATAAAAAATCCCTAGATTCTAAATCGAATCTAGGGACGACTAAATTACTTTTTCATAGCCGTGGTACCACCCACGTTTGCGTTCAAATAAACGCCTTAACTTGGTCTTTAAAGAAACCACCCTGTTATTTGTATTTCGCTTTCTTCGACCTGTCTAGCTCACACCAGCCGCTAGTTCTCTGTCCGCTGAATCGAAGTGCTACTTAAATTGATTATAAATGATCATACTCATTTTTATTTAATAAGTCAATATCCGTTTTTACTTGTAGAATCCTTTAATTCCCAAACCATAAGCCTTACCAGCAGTCATATCATACTGAATAGTCTCATAGTCGGACAATAATTCTTGTTGCTTCTTAGTGAGATATTTTGGATCAATTACTTGACCCTTGCGACCAATTAACTCATAACCCTTATCGCCATCAAAGTTAATGGTAATTGCAGGCAGTTTCTTATGAACCTCAGTTAAGAGTGCTTGGTATGGCGTTACCTTTGAATCAGTTTGTTCCAACATCATTGCAATAAAGTCACTGGAACTGACAAAGTTATTCGCCTTCCGTGGCAATCTCGTCTTAGCACCGTGTTCACGCGCATATTTATTTGAATAAATAAAGTAGCGAGTTGAGTGCATTTGTACCGGATATTTCGCAGTATAACTTTGTGAAATAATGCTTGGGTAGTGGTCACCATAGAAGACCAAGGTAATCGGCTTCTTAATTTTATCAATCTGACCGATAAATTGTTTAACCGCCTTATCAGTGTATTGCGTCCCCTTGACATATGTTGCCATCTGTTCACGGACAGCAGGGGTGTTAAACAAATCACCGGAAATCTTGCCCATGTATTCGTTATGCGGATACCAATTGTTATAAGGCATGTGGTTCTGAATTGAAATCAGGTTAATAAACTGGCCGCCCTTACGTGAATTAATTTGGTGTAAACCATTTGCATACGTTGTAAAGTCGGAATTATAACCACTCTTGCCCAGTTTCTTTTGGTCAATAATCTTATACTTGGAACCGGCATAAACAAACTTATCGAACTTAAAGCGGCGATAATCTTCACGTCTTGAATAGTATGTACCAATAAATGGGTGAACAGCAGATTTGTAATCAAAGTTCATTCCAATTGTTGGGTAAAAGTCATAATTTGGCACAACCTGAACATATGGTGTCAAAGTTGATTTAAATAGACCCATATTCAGTCCGGTTAATGTCTCCCACTCCATGTTGGCAGTACCACCACCGTATCCAGCACTAAGCATCGTACCATATGAAGAACGTGACTTCATTGATTCAATAAATTTAACTGGATTTGGAGCGGAACGCTCAAATTTGATTGTTGGGAAGGTATTTGGATCAACAAAACTTTCACTCAAGTTAAAGACAATTGTTTGCTTTTGCAAATCGTTCTTGCGGTTTTTGTTAATCCTACTTGCTACCTTAGAATACTTGTCATTTAGCTGCTTGATTGTTGAAGCAGAATAGCCTGTTGCAGGCTGATCCATAATCTGCAAATCAATGTAGTTCAAGAAGTTTAAGACTGGCCCATTAACCTGAATATCCCGCTCAGGATTCCTAAATTTCTGCCGGTTATCAAATCCACGGTTAATGTGGTAAATAACCCCACCATCATGGTTAAAACGAAGTGGCGTCATGAATAAGAGCAAACTAATCAGTGCCCAGATCCCACGCTTTTTCCATGAACCATGTTTTTTGACTGTAAATTTAAGTTCTAAGAAGACATCAAGTGCGATGACAATGACAATGGCTATCAAAATAACGATAACCAGCTTCTTGCCGACCATCGGCAAAAGTGTCTTCCAGTTAACGATTTCACTAATTTCAGTTGGGTAAATAGGTTCCCCGCGAAGAAGAAGCTTAATCTTATTCGCAATTGCCCAACCAATCGCAATTAAGCTGACAAGCATATTGGAAGTCCAATACCTAGTCGTAATAAAGTAAAAAATGGAGAACAAAGCATCTAAAAAGATCGTTGTCAAAATGATGGCAAAGAACTTCGTGCCTAGCAAGTAGACAATCGCATTAATAGTTGCAGCAGTACTGATTTGAATCCGCAGATTGTCTGACTCAATTAGAAACGAGCCAAAACTCAGGATATAAAACCAGGCCCATGTTAACAAGTTAACCCGGTTTCTAATAATAAAGCGGGTAAATATTTGCCAACCTTTTTCACAGATCTTGGCTAAACTGGACTCATGGTTTAAATAATCAATTACTTTTGCACAAGGCTTTAGCTTAAATAAGTACCGCTCCAGTAACTGATCCCAAATAATCGCAATAATAACCATGAGAACAATCATGATTAACTTGTTAATCATAGATGAGCCAGTGAAACGGAAAGCATTCATGAACCGATTAGAAATCGGTGCGTCCATCAACATAATTACGGGTATGAAGTAACGCATTTGCTTTTCACTAAAAGTCATGATTACTTTCTTGAAAAGCAGAAAGGCAGCAACTACCAGTAAAAACATAAATGGCGAAGACGGATTGTTTAGAAATTCCCGATTCCAATCACCACCACCGTTGCCGGAAATGATTTGTGACCAATAAACGGCATCAAAACCAGAAACGCCGATTACTACAACAAAAAACGAAACTAAGCCACTTAATAGTGCAAGGACTAAAACCTTACCCTTAATTTCAACGTTAGCTAAGAACATCCCCCAAGCAAAAAATAAGATGAGGTATAGTCCATACAATGAATACTGGAATGTCAAATTCCCCGCACTCAAAGCAAAGCCTAGCAAGGTTAGAATACTTAAAACTAAGAGATTTTGCTTTTCTGTTAATTTGTGTTGTAAATCATAAAGACGTGGTTGCACCAGCATACTGAAAAACAGACCCGCAAATAAAACGGAAGTGCTAGTGATAATTGGAAATAGCATCCCAAACACACGCCACATATTAAAGCGACCAGGCACCTTAATGAAGAAAAGAATGTAATAAACAATTAGCGTGACAATTGCCATCAGCCAATACTTAAAGCTTTCGCTCACGCTTTGCTTTTTCTTGCTATAAACAGCACCAAAGACCATTGGTACAATCATGATCGTTGCGTTGTGCAGCATATTCGGCATAAAGCGAACAAACGAATAATGTGCACGGGCAGCAATTCCCTTCAAGCTGTACATCTGGATCAGCATGAAAAGTGTAGCTGCTAGCAGACAAACAATCTGCACAACTTTTAACGTTTTTTTATTTTTATTCATGTTTCTAGTATCTGTCCTCACTAAAAAATGATGCTATCAATTATTGCACTTTTATCCCCAATTTTTTCTTAATTGAGTATAAAACATCAACTTTTTTGCCTTTACCCGTAAAAAAGTCAACTAGATCATGCCTAAACTTAAAGGTCATGATTAGTGTAATGAATAATAATACGATGCCGGCTTCCTTAACTTGAGTTAATTCATAAAGGCTGAATAATAAAATAAAAACTAGCGGCGGAAGCGTCAGATTTTTTAAAACAATCATTAGTATTAGCGCAATCAGTAGCGTTACAGCCGCAGCCCGAACATCATAGATTGCTGCAAACCAAACAGCTACAGTCACGCCTTTACCGCCCTGAAAATGATCCCAAAAAGGAAAACAGTGGCCTAAAACTAATCCAAGACCTGCATATACGAGTGCAATTCTTTCTGCTAAAAGATGGTGTACAAGTAGCAAACAAATAACAGTTTTGGCAATATCGCCAATGCAGGTAATTATACCCCATTTTTTACCAAAAACAGCACCAACATTTGCAGTTCCCGGGTTACCCGAACCAACTTTGGTGGGATCCTGATGCAAGCCCAGCCGACAAACTAAGACGGCGAATAGCAAGCAACCAAAAGCATACCCAATTAGAGTGGCCCACAATCGTGGCATTAATTTTCACCTTCTTCCTGTTGATCCTGCTGATTCAAATAATCTTTGTAGATATTATAATCTTGCGTTGCAGGATTGGTAAAATTAAAACCATGACGTTTGTTGCGTTTATTTTGGTAAGTTTCATTGTTATTGACTGTCATCGACTTAAGCCCTAATTCGGCGCGTAAATAATTCGAAACGCGTTGCAATTCAGCAGTCGATTGTACCTGGTAAGAGGCACCATCAATTGTAGCATTATGCCCGTGTAAATAGTCATTTTTGACATTCTTAGTCGAACCACGGTAATTAAAGGCAATCTGCTTTAAAGCATCAAAAGGCAAGTTCGTTTTTACATTACCCGAAATAGACGTTAAAACAGAGTCTAGCTGCGGCAACGTATTTAAAGAAACTGCCTTATTAATTAAAGTCGTGATAACTTGACGCTGCCGCTTTTGTCGGCCGTAATCTCCCTCAGGGTCATCATAACGCATTCTTGAATAGGCTAAGGCGCCGCCTCCACCCATATGAGTTAACTGGCCTTTCTTAAAAATATAGCCACCATACTCAAAGCTAAGCGTTGGCCGAACATTAATCCCGCCAACATAGCGAATTAGGCGCATGATTCCCTTCATGTTAACCAGTGCATAGTATTTAATGGGAACATTAACTAATTCCGAAACACTATTCATAGCCATTTTGGCACCACCAATAGGATAAGCAGCATTGATTTTTTCAATCTCAAACTGCTCCGCACCAGCCATTTGCGCCATTGTATCACGCGGAACAGACATTAATGTGTACCGCTTTTTTTGCGGATTAACAACTGCGATGATGATTGTATCCGTATTGCCGATTTTTTCCTTACGATCAAGCGCGCCCGTATCTGTCCCCATCAGTAAGACAGCGAACTTCTTTTTACCATCAAATTCGCCCTTTTTAATTTGGACGTGATTATTGCTGTCATAGGTATTATCAACTGCGTTCTTTGTTCGAAGATAAACATAAGACGAGTAGCAGACAGCAGCAATTAAAGCCAGACCGATGAAAAACTCTAAAATATGCCGTCTTTTTTTGTAATTTCGTTTATTCACTTCAACCCGCGTCTTTGCCGGGTGGTTATCGTTGTGATCCATATTTTCTTTTATTTACCCAATTTTTACATACAATGAGTACATTATAGCAAAAAAAACAAACCGCTGTCGGTTTGTCTATAATATCTTATTAAAATCATTAATTTATTTAACTTAATGTAAGAGTTAGTGTTAACTCCACGTCACTATCACCGTCAAGCTTAGCTTTATCAAGCATGGCAACGATCTGCTTATTTTTAATTGCTAAGTCAAAATTAGTAGATGCAAGCTTAATTGTTACATCCTTTTTGCTTAACTCAATTTCGTTCACATTTTCACTTTCTGTCCAACCGTTACTGATTGGCAAAGTAAATAAGACGGAAAATGGCATCTCCTTATGTGAATTGTTTTTTAAATAGTATTTAATTGCGACGCGATTGCCTTCAAGTATGTAAGACAAGATTGCTTCAAAATGATACGGAAACCTTTTATAGCTCGCACTATCATCAATCAAAGCTAAACTAACCCGTGCATCTCCTTTATCGACAACAGTCCAAGGCAAGAGCTCAGCCCAATTTTCACCTTGGTCATCACCCATAAAGGCAATCCCTAACTTCTTCTGTGAGTCGCCATCTTTGAAATAATCAATTTGATCATGTTGTGATACAAAATTAACTAATTGTGCATCCTTTTCATCAACAGCAGCACGCAGAATAGAACTTTCTATTGTTTGCATAGCTTACTCCAAACTTTCTCCCTCATAGAAAATAGCACGTAAATGGCACTTATGTCAATTCAGGCACGAAAGCCAACAATTTTCTAGCGAAAACAAATATTAAGAAAATTTAATTGATAGAAGATTATACTATAAAATCACTTAATAATGGAAGAAAAAAGAAAATAACCGCTAATCGTTGACTTGGCACCATTTTTTACAACCTATTTTTTAAAGAAAATAGCCTAAATTATTAGCAAAAATCACTTTAATATACTATAATATGTTTGTTCCCGAGAATTATAATTAGTTTTTGGAACAAGTTAATAAAAAGGGCACCCCAATAATTTGGGGTGCTTTTTTTAGCTAAATTTCATAATTAATTCGATCACGTGAGGCCTCAGTTAAATCAGCTGAAACTGGAGCAATAAAAGAACCATCATCAGGAAGATGAATCTCGCTTTCTTTACTGCATTTTGGTAATTCAACTTTATTATACAACCTGCTAGCTAAGGTATCGGCAGCCATTTTCATTGACTCGCGCAAACCTTCGCCTTCAGTAATTCCACCTTTAACATCAGGAAAATTAATTACATAAACATCATTTCCTAAGGGCTTAAAAATAGCTGGATAAGTTACAATTCTATGGCTCATCTACCAAACCTCCTCAATCTCGCTTGGTTTATTTTTACCTATATACCATCATATACCTAAAATAGTGCTTAGAAGAAATAATTATGAAAAAATTATTGTTTATCTTATTTTTTGTTAGATATTTTCCATTTTGTTAACTAGGCGAATACCATCCACTTAGGACACTAATTTTTAAATCGAACGCAAAAAATGTTGCTGCATTTCTGCACCAACATTTTTTCTTTAGCATATTTTTAATAAAAAAAGCAATTACTTTTGTGCGTCTTTTTTAAATAAGCGCCAACCACTTAAAATAACAGTTATGAGGCAAATAATCATTGAAATCATGAAGACAACATGCATGCCGTAAATGAAAATTTCTGGTTGTTTAGGCAAATATGCGGTAACCCGTGCACCCTTAGCATGACTCATTGCAGCAAATAAAATCGTTGTTGCACTTGAAATACCAATTACCATTCCCAAATTACGTGACAGGGAGTTAATACTGCCGGCAACACCAAGGTCTTTTTGTTCAACAGAGCTCATTACCAAAGAATTGTTCGGTGAACTAAAGATACCACTACCAAGCCCCATAATAGCGATGCTCACAATGAACAGCCAAATGGATGAGTGCAGATTGCACAGACTGTAACCGATCTGACTGATTAGGAGTAGTACTAACCCAATGAAGGTAATTAATTTTGGTCCAATCTTATCAGAAAGCGTACCGGCAACTGGTGCGGCAAAAAGTTGAACTACTGGTAAAATCATCAAAATTACGCCTGCTTGGCTCGGTGCCAAATGAAGGGCATTTTCAAGATAAAATGGCGTAACAACATTAAAGAAGAAATTCGTGATAAAGATTAATAATGCACACAACAAGCTGACTGAAAAATCAGGATTTTTAAACAAGTTGAATTGCAACAACGGATTAGTTGTATGATTTTCAACATAAACAAACCAAACAAAACTAGCTATACCAACGATTAACATAACTAAAACAGGCATTGCGGTAAAGCCAAGTTGCTGACCTAAGAATACGCCACCAAACAAGGTAACCATCCCCAAGGCAAAGCTGAATGAACCAGTTTTATCAAGCGGTGCATTAGTAAAGGTAATGTCTTTTGGTAGGTAAATTGCACCAATAATAGCAGCAATAATACCGACTGGAACATTTAGCCAGAAAATATATGACCATGAAAGATGGCTTAAAATTAATCCGCCAAGGCCAGGTCCGGCAATTGAACCCAAGGCCACAAATGAACCAATAGTTCCTAGTGCCTTCCCGCGTTCAGTTGATGGGAAAATTTCGGTGATAATCCCATTATTAGTTGCCATCGTCATTGCAGCACCAAACGCTTGCAATGCCCGGGCAGCCAGCAAAAAGACTAGATTAATCCTTAAACCTGATAACAGTGAACCAGCAATAAAGAAAATTGCTCCCAACCGGAAAATTTTGATTTTTCCGTGAAGATCACTCAGTTTGCCAAAGAACAGAATAAAACTGCAGACTACTATCAGGTATAAGGAAACAACCCATTCCGACTGGCTCATTGGAATATGCAGGTCATTACTAATTACCGGTAATGCAATATTAACAATTGTTCCGTCTAACGTTGACATAAAGGTAAATAACCCAACTGCCACCAATATCCACCATCTATTTTTTTGCACCTTTTGGTTAGTTTGGTAACTCAAAGTTTGTGTCATTCTTACCAATCCTCTCAATTTCAAATTTAGTTAGGTACCTTAATGATTTAAATTATACACTTTTTTTCTTAGGTGCCAAGAAAAAATACGGCCACATTATATGATGTGACCGCTTACTTTTATAAGTAGCTGTAAAAGCCTTGAGGCTGTAGGTAATTCAGACCATTATTATTTTAAATTTTGTCCAAAAAATGGTAAATAAATTTAGCTAATTCACACTTAGCCGGTATTAGGTTGCAGTTTTTGACCCAAAGAGTTGTCGACTGGTAGAAATTTACCGATTAGGTTAAAAATAGCTGGGAGTAATGCTAAATTTGCCAGTTAAAAAGCGCTCATTTTGCAATGAACGCTTTTTAATTATTTAGTAAAACGATAATAAGAATTGGCGCACTTCCTGCGGTGACTTAGCCTTCAATAGACGATTAATGTTTTCCTGGTTTCTTACAATGTCTACAAGTTGTTCAAGTGCTTTTTCGTGCTCTTTTTCTTTTCCCGGTGAAAGGACAAACATGCATGTTACCCAGGCAGATTCCCCACGTGAACAAATTTCTAATGGCTGATCGAGTAAGATTAATGATAAGCCAACTTTCTTATTGCTATTACTTGGGGCAGCATGGGCCAAAAAAATGTTATTGGCAATCAACATATACGGACCATAACGATTAATCAATTGAACAATTTTTTCAAAATAAAATTGGTCGATGATTTCGTCTTGTTCAAGTAAATTACACCCCCATTTTAAAACCGTCTGCCATTTGAGTTGATCTTTTTTCTGCAAAACTTTAATGTGTTTAGCCGGTAAAAGATTGCTCAGCGTAGGCAAGTCTGCTTTATAATTTTTTTGTAAACCCGGAAAAATAAATTTATCCAAGCTAAGCCGTAAGCCCTTTTCATCTTTTACATCTGCATATTCATTAATAATGGAAACCAAGCTGTTTACTGCGCTAGCATTATGTTCGAGTTTACGTGGAACTTCCTGGCGCAAAAAACTGTCAATAATTGTCTGGTCATGCTTAGTTAAAACGGCTTTGACCTTTACGGCTGGAATGGGATATTTGCCCTTAGGCAAAGTCGTGGTACTAATAATCAGTTTGGCCTGGTAATTATGTTGGAAAATTTTAGCCAAATCGCGAATTTCTAGCGGTAAAGAAAATTTGATTAGCGGATAAGTTTTACTAAGCTCGTGGTATAGCATCGCTGACGTCCCAATTCCACTCGAACAAACCACTAAAACTTCGGCAAGCAATGCCCGTTTTAACTTATCACTTTCAGTAAATTCCTGGTATTCCCGATTATTGACCGAACCAAAATAAAGACAAATCAAGGCAACTTCTTCACTAGGTAATTTTTTCCGTAAATAATGCTCTAACGGAGCACAAGCAATTGCCGTAAACTTGATTAACACGGGATACTGCCACTTAATCTCATCAA
This sequence comes from Lactobacillus sp. B4026, assembly GCF_026535825.1. Classification (NCBI taxonomy): domain Bacteria; kingdom Bacillati; phylum Bacillota; class Bacilli; order Lactobacillales; family Lactobacillaceae; genus Lactobacillus; species Lactobacillus sp. B4026. The sequence goes on along the minus strand of NZ_JAFNPD010000005.1, from coordinate 3,567 downwards.
CCTCACTGGAAGAAAACGGGATACCGAATTTTACCCGGAAAAAGGTTGCATAGAGATGATTACACAAAGTCTTAGTAAACACACGGTACGAAATTTGCTGTTCAGTTAATTGTTCGTAGCGAAAGATTATTTCCTGAGCAATATTATTAATATCGTGGTACAAATTTTTATTAATACAATCAACTTCTGTTGCCTGGGAGCACAAGAAAATTTTACTGAGAAAAACAATTTCTCCTTTTAACTCCTTATTGCCACCAAGTTTAACAAGTAATTTGGTACAGGTAGGCAACACATCTTTAGTATTTTGAGCTATCCACTGCCAGTTTTCACTTCTATCAATAGTTTGATTGTGCGTGATCCGCCACTTAGTAAACAACAACAGGTACGTTAGTTGCTGCAGCGAATTTTCAGAAAAGCTCATGTGCAGTTGTTGCTGCGCCTTGATAACCAATTCCTTGGCTTGAGAAAACGAATAATTTAAGCGATTGATAAAAGCATAAACGAGTTTGTCTTGCCGCAGTAATAATTCATAAACTGTCAGCCGAATAGAGTTTTCATCACTAATAATACGGTGTCCTAAACGCGAACTACCGATTTTTAGTGCCGGAAAATGCCGTTTGAGAGCCTTAAAGTCCTTAATAATGGTATTGCGAGAGCAATGAAACATCTTAGCTAATTGATTAATTGACAGGTAATGCTTTTGATCCAGCAGTAATAAAATTATCTCAGTTTGCCGCTCATGCGCATTTAAAATAGTTTCATGACCCATCTGCGGCGATGACACCTTCGCAATTTTTTGCGTAAGACTTTTCTTAGTCCGGTCAGTTAGTTTATAGCCGTAACGCGGAATATTAACTACTTGATCTAATTTTTGCGCTTGAAGCTGCTGATTAATTGTTTTCAACCAGTTAAAAGCCGTCCGTCGTGAGATTTTAAAAGTGGTTAAGATTTCTTTCAAACTGACAAACCCAGGTGCTTTTGCCAAATAGTTTAATAACTCCCGAGCTCTTGTTAAACTGGCAAAATTGCTTGCCGTCACATTAATCACCCTTTAAATGCAGTAGTATAAGAATTTAACAGCCTCAGATTACAAATCTAACTTATCGATTACTTCATCAATAACTTGGTCAATCCCAATATTGGTTAAAAGCGGCAAACCATTAATGACGGGAATTTTAACCGCATCATTATCATATTGCGTCGTCGTAATAACTAAATCGTAGTCCCCAGCTAATGATTCAATCTGAGCCACAGAAGATTGCCCTAAAGTATATTCATCTTGCGCTATTCCCCTGTTAGCTAGTTCTTCTTGCAGCTTATTCATTGCTGATGTGCTAGTAACAACACCAGCTCCACATGCAACTAAAATCTTTTTCATCTGTTTTCTCCTTTATCACTATTTATAATTAAAACTATTTCTTGTTTTGGTTAGCAGCCGCTGCCTTTTCTTCTGCAGTAATCTTTTTACAATTCCACCAGCATAAGCCAACAATTAGCACAATCCCAATTGCATACGCCGCAATTTTATAAGGTGCGATTTGAACAATTAACCAAGGATATGGGTTAGAACCGTAATCAATACTTGAAATGAGGGATGAACCCTTTGGAATGGCAAAGTGGGCTGCACGGGCACACTTAGTTATTAATGGTGCCAAATTAGTCCCGATCCAAAGACCAATAATGACATTAATGGCCCCGATAATAAATGATCTAAAGAAATCTCCGTGGGTGATTGAAACTATCAGTGGAAACATGAAGACAAAGCCGACCAATCCAATCGTTGGTAGAAACTGGTTGCCTGGCAAAATAAAGGCAAACAACAATGCTACTGGAATCATTAAAGTGGCACAGGCTAAGACGACTGGACTACCAATTCCGACAGCAGTGTCCATTCCAATGTAAATCTTTCTTTTACCGGCAAATTTTTTCTGGGTAAATGACTGAATTGCATCAGATACGGGAACAACTCCTTGCAAAAGCAAGGCAGCCATCTTTGGTGTAATAATCATCACCGCTGACAAAGTAACGCCCATTAACATAATTTTGCCCAACTTAGTTGCAATGGACATCCCTGGAATAAAGCCATAAGCAAGAATGCCAATGATAATGCCGATGGCAAAACCAAGCAATGTAGGTTCTCCCCATGAGCCAAATTTCTTATTGAAATCCTTGGCATCCATATGGATTTTATTGATACCCGGAATCTTATCAATTAACCAGTTAAAAACAACTGCAATTGGCACAAACGAACCAGCATAGCCGTGGGGAATGGAAATTCCCGGTAAGCCCAAGTATTTTTCCGATAATGGTGCAGTTCTGTCAGCAGTTACCATGATTACAATCATATTAACACTGGCTAAAAATAGACTAAGTACGATATCTTTGGTTAAGGCATAAACTAACGAGCCACTAAAGGCAAAATGCCAAAAATCCCAGATATCCACGTCAATGGTTGACGTAGTTTTCGTTACCAGCATTAAAATGTTAATGGCAATTCCCAAGGGAATCATACTAACACCAACTGCGGTGCCGTATGCAATCGCTGAGGCTGATGGCCAACCGACATCAATTACCTGCAAGTTCAAATGCATTACTTGAATCATGTTTTTAATCGCAGGATTCATTACATCGGTCAAAATTGAAACGGTGGCGTTCAGACCGATAAAGCCAATGCCGACCATCAAACCACCACGTAACGCTTTAGTAAAAGGCACTCGCACGCAAAGTCCAAAGATTAACATAATTATTGGAATTAGGACGGTAGGCCCTAAGCCAACAATATACATAATGAAATCAATTACCGGTTTCATAAATAATTCCTCCCAATCTTCTTACCTAATATATTCAGATACAGCTTCGTATAGTTTCTGTTGATCCGTCATTTTCTCTAACCGCTGCAAAAGTTCTTGGTCTTGAAACAATGCCATTAATTTTTGCAGTATTTTAACCTGACTATGCGGATTTTTGAGCGCCAGCATAACAATAATCTGAACATTGACCGTTTCGGCAGTAACCGCCATATTATGAAAGGCTACCGGTCTTGCCAGCGTCGCAAACGTAATTGCCGCCTCTTTAACATACTGAACATCAGTATGGGGAATCGCAACTGCAATCTTGCCACTGGGCAGACCTGTTGGATGAATCTGCTCACGCTTAAGAACTGCTTGCTCGAAATCAGCCTTAACCTTTCCTTGTTTTTTTAGCTGACCCGCCAGAAAATGAAGGGCTTCAGTAGCATTATTTACTTTAAGATGCGCAAAAACTAAATCTGAACTTAAAAGTTCCATTAATTCACCTCCATTCTTTAGGTCATTTCACCGTTAATTTAATCATTACCACTTTTCCGTGATAAGTCTCTGGTGCCGGTAAAATTCGGTGCAACTAATGCACTAGCAAAAGTTGGTGATAAATTACGTGCTTTTCTCAGACTATATTCAGACCATATTTAGAATAAATTTCGCCAAAATAAAAAATCACATCTAATTGAAGCTAACCCCTAAAACTGGACGTTAGTTTTATATCATTTTACTTAAGGCTTGATTCCGATATTGAATCGGAGTTAAGCCT
>NZ_JAFNPD010000004.1:0-146792 GCF_026535825.1 Lactobacillus sp. B4026 | reverse complement strand
ATGATGTTGAAGTTGAAGATTCCAAGATACTTGGCAACAGTTCGTTTAGTCTGCATGAAGGAGACTTCATCATGTATGATTCACCCAAAATTGGTTATAACCTATCATGCAGTAAGAAGAATAAAATTAAATTCTTTGGCAAGTCGCACTCAACTCATTTTGAGCGAACCATCAATAATAAGCCAATGCTTACTGTTAAGGATAGGAAAGGTTATATCAGTATCAAAGATTAGAAAATAACAAGCAGGTATTTCAAACAAAAGCGTTTATTTTTACATTTTATTGTTTAATAGCTAGAAGGTAAAATACGATGAATAAAAAAATCAAATTATGGTCAATTATAATAATTTTAGGTCTAGCTGTTTTTTGCGGTGGCAAAGCAATATCCAACCAGCAAAATGTTACAGCTGCTGATCCCTCAACCACTCAATCCGGTGAAACGAGTCGAGTAATTAAAGTTGATCCGTTCAATAGTATTAAGTTTGCAGCTTATCGACCTGACATAAAAATTTCTTCAGGAAATAATTTTCAAGTTACTGTAAGTGGGAACCAAGGAGCAGATATCAATAAAATCAAGGCTGAAGTTAAAAACAAGCAATTAGTAATCTCAGATCAACCCGAAAAATCATATCGGGATGGAAACTACTATATAAATATTACTGTTCCTAATACAACAACAATTAAAAAACTAACTGGTTCCTGCGATTCCGGCGATTTCAGCTTGAACCAACTAAATATTCCTCAAGTTAACATGTCATTCCATGTCGGTGACGTTAAAATTAACCATCTTAAAGCAAAAAATATTCGTCTTAAGCTAAAAAATGGCGACCTTAAAATTAGTAATTCGAACTTTAACAAGGCTTCATTCGCCTTAGATGAAGGTGATTTTTCTATCAGCAAAAGTAATTTTAAAGCCAATGTAACAATGGGCAAAATGGGCTATGCCAAAGTCAAAAGTTCAAAATTGCTTGGTAACAGTTCTTTTAAATTAGCTGAGGGCAATTTCCAAATGTCTAATGCGCCAAAACTTAGTTATAAGCTTGCTACCAAACATTCAGGCATAGTTAAAGTTCATAATAAGTCTCATCATCATAATTTTTCTAAAACTTTATCACATCAACCACTTCTTAAAGTCACTAGTAAAAGCGGTGATATTAATATTAAGTAATCTTAAACAGCAACTGGGAGCTTATTAAAGTCGAAACTTTAGCAAATCCAAGATTCCACAAAATTAATGTGTTTTTTTACATTTATAGATGTAACATAGTCGTAGCTTAATCATATTAGTAACCGTTAATTCACTTCAATTAAAAAATTTAGGCTGATATTTTTATTCTAGCGTGGTAACTAAATGATTGGCTATTAATCAAATGTTTTTTAAAAATAATTCTAAGTATGTTAAGCGCTTAGTCTAATTTCACTTATCATATTCTAGAAAAATAATTTATATTGAGGTGATTTTATGAATCTAAATAAAAAAATAGTGTTCGGTTCAGTCGCAAGTATTTTAGCGCTGGGCTCAGTAGTACCGATAATTCAAAATTCAAATCCATCAACTGTATCTGCTAAATCAGCAACTATTACTTTAAATCATAATTCCTATATTTACAGCTCTAATGGCAAGCGTACTTATTTTAATGGTAAAAAGACCTTAAAAACAGGTACGGTTGTAAATTCAAACGGAAAGATTTCAACTATTAATGGTAAGAATTATTATTCCATTACTAACAATGCTTATATTAAAGCTAGCAATGTAGGGATGATTGATGATCAAGTCCAAAAAGGCAATTTGCAGTTAAATTATAATTCATTTGTCTACGACAAAAACGGCAAGCGTTTATCTACATACCGTGGGAGTAAATCTAATACCCATATCAAAAAAGGCACTCCTTTAAAATATGCCACTTCTATTGAGCCTGTTGATCGAAATAGTAAACATTTTTATCTTTTAAATGACGATGGTTACAATCAATCTTGGCTACCATATGAAAAAATCGGTAATAAATATTACTACAATATTGGTGCTGGAGGCTATATCAATGCTTCGAATGTAGATAAAATTGACAATAAGCCCCTATACACTACTGAAACTTCTGTTACAATTGAAAACTCAAATATTAAGCAGCCATTTACGATTGGTACTGGCAAAGACAAAACAGAAATACAGAATGGTAAGACCTACAACGTTGACAGGATTACAGGTGTAACCGCTGATCCATCTAGTCTTACAGAATATCGTATTAGTGGTACTACCGATGCCTTTATTAGTTCTAACCTTGTCAAAACTAGGCCTCGTCAAAGATTAGAAATATATACGTATGCCACATATGTAAGTTTTAATAAAGCTACAAGTACATATGACGCACAAGGAAAGGCCCTACATATTGAAGGTACCCATTCTACTTTTAATAAAAATGATAAATATCCGGTTGAGGATTTAACATACATTTGGATTCCTGAAGAAAATAAGGCTGAACTATTTTACTTACTACAATATTCTTGGACTAAAAATGGTATCAAAAATAGTATACCGGGTAACTTTGTGAATGAGAGTTATCAAGGACTTATCTACGTTAAAGCATCTGATGTAAATTACTGTTCTGGACCTTATCTGAAACCAGATAATTCTCCTGAGCAGGCAAAAGCAGATGCTAACGTGGCCAAGGAAGCTGATAAAAAAGAGCTTCAAAACTTAATTAGTCAAGAAAATACGATAGTTGCCTATAAGAAGAATAATGTTATCAGATTTTGTGACGTATATTATAGCTATGCCTTAAAATTTGCTAAGAGCATAAATGACTCAAATACTGCAAGTATAGCAGAAGTTAAAAAAGCCACTTCATTATTATCTACAGCTCAAAAAGCAGTAATTAATAGTACTCCTGAACAAGACCAAATAGATAATATTTTGATAAACACTAATCCCTATCTTTATATAAAATAGAATAGCAATAATCAAAGCTAATACAGTTTAAAGCTTCATTTCGATATTTAATCGGAATGAAGCTTTTTTTATTATTGGGTTAAAACATAATTAAGACTAATACGCTTGAAGACTTGTTTAATCGACATTTATAACTTCGTTAGCATGTAGTCTTTTGTAGTTTTAATATACATGTTTTTACTAATTAGCGACATGTAACAAATCGCAAGCAGTGACTAGTATTTATTAATAGTCATTGCTTTTTTTGTATAACTTACTTGCCAAAATTTTTTCAACCTTAAAGCACTAGTTAATCAAGTTAAATTACAGTTTTATCAATGCCAATAATTATCTTCTATCAATAATTTAGCCATAATAAAAACCTCGAAGTTGTCTTAACTTCGGGGTTCATATCAAATATCTACTCACTCTTCTTTTAATTTGCTAATAAGTCACCTGGATACTTACCAATTAGAAGTATCGGTGTTTCTGATATATCTTTATGCTTTAAATAACGCTTTAATTGTTTAATTGAAGTATCAGCTATTTGCTTATTCTTACCAGTTAATTCGCTAGCTAACGTTTGCGCTTGCTCTAATAAAGCCGAAGTAGGTTCATTATTATCTTTAGCATCCATTACTTTTAGTTCAGCATTAATTAGTGGTTGTAAGTCCTTATTAAATAGATTTTTGTTATAAATACCATTCACGTAGTTCGTATAACCTTTATATTTACCATCCTTAGAAATCAAATCAACGGAAATGCTGTTTTTAATGGTTGTCAGCTTTCTGACCTTAAATAGTGTATGGTTTTTAACGAGCTTCTTTAATACCTTTCGGCTATATGATTTACCACCCTTGGCTGCTGTATTCTTATATAACACACCTTTAGCAGCATCAGGTAATACAAAAGCATACCCAGCTTTAGCTAACTTCTTAGTCCAAGCTTTATTAGTTACAAGCTTAGGTTTTTCAATTTGTGCAGCTTGGACTGCAGTAATATTTGTGGTTGCCAACAGTTGTCCCGCCGATACTATCGTTAAAACAACTAAGATTTTTTTAAATTTCATTTTTACGTCTCATTTTTTAAAAAGTAATTATAAATTGCAGATTATTTTTTTGAAAATTATAACACATATTTTAATTTATTGTGTGTTTCTTTAAATATCTACCAATCCGTTTAATGTACATTAAACGGATTGGTGGTTATATTTTCTGCATAGCAAATTTAGAAAAAATAAAATCCTAATTTCTTCATTATTGATAACAGACTTAGAAATATACATATGGGTATCAAAAAGTCTCAAAAGCTTTTTAACTCTTGAGACTTACTACAAAAATATAATTTAACAAACAGTAATGTTGTGAAATACATGTCCCTCAAATATTTTGTGGTTAACTTACAACCCATTTCTTATAAATTAATTTCCCAAAAGGCTAACGTCGCGTACGCTAATTTTAAAAATTGGCTTTATATCATAATTTACAACACAATGCTTATGATTAATTATTCCGTCATATTCAAGTATATTACCAGTACTTTGATTCTCACTAGTTATCTTAAAATACCTGTCTTTACTTTTTTTCAATACATCATATGTTTTCTGATCATATGAATATTTCCTAAGACTGTGTTCATTTTTAAAAGCGTTATAGGCTATTGTTTCCAAAGAAAGATGATATAAGTTGATACCCATATTTAGGATAAAATAAAATACAATAGCAGCTACAATAAATTTTTCAATCCGCTTAAAGAAATCCACGATTATTTCCTCATAATGCCATAATAATTTTGATTATAACTATATTCTACATCAGTTAAATCTTTATCCAAATCTTCTTGTATTTACTTTCTATGCTTTATCTATAATATTTTAAACAATAGTAAAGCCCTCTAAATTTCTTTTTTAAAGTCAATATCATCATATTCCCCATTAAACCACGGATTATAGCCAATAGACTTATAGATTACAGTGCCATTATTTTCTTGAGTCAATTCGAATCGTTGACCAAGTTTAACATCTGCCTTACTCGGAATCGTGAGAACAGTAGAATTACCAACTTTTCTAGCAAAAAAGCTACCTAATTTCTTTTCCATTAATATCATCTCATTAGTTCATTTTATTATAGGTGTACACGATTTCTAAAAAAATTATAATTATATCTTTACAAAATCTAAGCAATATAGTCATAACATTTATTTAACATAATTTAATAAAGGTTATAGTCATTTTAAACACCTCTCTAATTTAACTATGATATTATAAGCTAAGTTAAGTATTATATTTTTCAGTTTTATAATTATTATTTCGGAAGTTATTATGATTGATTATAGACAAAAAATAATAGACAAATTACAAACTCAATCTAAACTAAGTTTATCGACTTGTGAGTTTCAAGAAATTAATGATCTCAATTTAGATCAGTTTAATGCCATTGGATACATGGGTAATAAATTTTCTTATGTTTACTCCACTTATGATGGCAAACTACTACATAAGATGTCAGTAATGGGAGATAAAAATCTGCGCCATGTAGATAAAATTTTTAAAGACATAGAACAAACGTATCAAATAGCAAATTCGAAAGTTCTTATTTATATTGAAGAAGATTATGTTATATATGATCTGAGAAATCCTAATTTTAGGTCTAAGCATCGTGCTCTCGACAAAATGGAAAATAATGGCTGTAAAATTATTAAATCAGCACAATATCATTGTAGATTCGGATTCAAAATACCTACCAATCTTGGTTTAAAAGATCCCGATAGAAAAAGCATATATAATTTATATAATCATAGATGTGTATATTGTAATAAAAAATTACGTAAAGATGATTTTCAAATAGATCACATTGTTCCTAAGAATGAAGGCGGCAATAACTACTACAAAAATTGGGCTTTGACATGTGAAGAGTGCAATGAAGATAAAAATAATTTGATTTTTTCCTGGAATAGAAACGGTTTGGCTTTTAAAGGTAAAATGTATCTAATAAAGCTAACAAATAACTATCATTTTTATAAAATAAAAATTGGTAATGACTATAGACTAGTTAGAAAACAAAAGAATTTTGATTTTAAAGCATACTTTACGATATACCAAAAAGTGAATAATATATATGTCAACAGAGATAATATAGACAGTGGTTATCAATTTATCATAAATATTACTAACTCAATTGACCTTGAGGAAATTACTGAAAATGGGAAAAAGATTGATAATAAAACAATTGAAAATATATTAGGCACCCAAAGAATAAATAAATGTAGTACAAAAAGAATTGATGATTGGCTTAAGTAGTAGAAACTATTGCTCTTAACTTATCTAAGAATTGGTAGTTTTTCAAAGCTAAACAAATAAAGTCTGACAAAGGCTATTTAAATCTTTGTCAGACTTTTACTGTATTTTTATCGATCTCCTTTTAAATTTAAATCTAAAAAGTGCAATGGTTGAAGTTAACTCTAGACTCTTTAGACTTTACTATTTGTTTATCGACTAATTTGTTTTATCCTGGTGGGCTTGCTTTTCTGCATCTTGAGCAGTATTGCTTGGCTTTAAATTAATCCCGTAAATGAACTTTACTTCGCTACTTTTAACATAAGCATCGCCAACATCAATTTTTGAGCAGATTTTTAATTCTTTATATTAAATAACCAGTTGTTTTCAATACTATGTTTTAGTGGTTTTATCTTTTATTACTGTTTACTTCAAACGCATAGCCTACTTTAGGAATTGCTACTTTAGCAGACTGGCTGATTTTTTTACCAGTTTGGTCTTGACGAATAGTAAAATGCCCTGTTTTGCCTTTGAGCAGGCCAGCAGGAAAAACTATTTGCGTTTTTTCTGAATCAGCCGTAACAGCATACATTTTGTGGTTATTGTAGTAAAAATTCAGTGTACAGCCCTTGTTTGTTGCTATTTCATAAGTAACACTTTCTTTTGTTCGATTGCCTTTAACAGCGCACGGCACAGGTGCAGCATAATCTTTACTGGTGAGTTTTACCTTGGTAGTTGCTTTCTTGCTAGCTTTATTTATACCATACAGAGTGAAATTCTTGTAACCTTTAAATTTAAGGTTAGCGGCAAAATTGCCTGATTTATTAACTTTAGCTGTTTTAACATTTTGCTTATTATAAAATATTTTTACTTTCTTTAGTCCGTTAGCTTCACCAGTTAACTTTACTTGATTTTTATTATTATCATAAAGTGTATGAATATTTCTTAATTTGGGAACAGCTTTAACATAGGTAGTAGCTGTTATAATGTTTTCTACATCTTGGGCAGTATTGCTTGGCTTTAACTTAATCCCGTAAACGAACTTTACTTCGTTACTTTTTACATAAGCGTCGCCAACATCAATTTTTTCGCTAACGTCTGGCTGAGTAGCATAGAATTGATGACCTTTAAGGTGATAGAATAATTCTGCCTTATTTTCAGCAGGTACCCAAAGATATAGCAGCTTATCTACTTTAATGAATCCACCCTGTTTTCTGATTCTTTGACCGTGATGGTCTTGCATAGTGCCGTCTGCATTATAAACATCTACGTCTTTAGTAAACTTGATGTACGAAAAAGTCTCATTATCATAGTCATGAACAGGTAATTTCTTGGCTGCCTTAACATCTACTCCCCAAAGCCAATCATGGGTGCCTTTAATACGATAAATCGTCCCATTTGGCACAGCCGTGCTGATTGCATCAGCACGGCTACCTTCTTCACAACGATCGACTTTGAATTTTGTTCCCTTTTTAGCGTGCTTTATAACTCTAATCATACCGTTATCTTCATAAATTGGCGTACCTAGAGTAAAGGTGACCGTTACTGTGGTTTCTTCAGTACTTGAGCCGATTATCGCTCCTAAATTTTGCGCTTTGATATATTGCTTTTTCGGACCACCGATGCGGTAATACAATAGACCATTTTTAAATTGATAGGCATCGCCATAGGTAGTTACCGTACTGCCAGCTTTGATGACTTTTGGTTCAGCTTTACGCGTGCTGGAAGCATAAACATACGAATTATGTTTTACTTTACGCTTTACACCGTCAATATTATTAGCTTTTAGGTACTGCTTTTTATTTTTTACTTTATAGTAAGGAGCATGCGGCTCAGTTCCAATAATTATCGGCTGATCATCAAGAATAACTTTGGAATAAGCATGGTATTTCCCTTTAACTTTTTTGCCTTCCTTAGAGTAGGCCTGAGCATCATGCATAATTGTCTTTGAAATAGAATGACTTGCAGCATGAACAGAATTTAGTTGGCTGCTTAGACCAACAGAAATGGCACACAGTGCTGCAACTATCAAATATTTAACTTTTTGCTTCATAATTAGTTGCCTCTTTTTACTCAACTTTAATAGTACATTTTTATTATATGTAGTTTTTGAGTCGATTAAAATGGAAAAAAATAATATTGATAAAATAGATAACGTTTTTAACGTAATGAAAAAGCTAGTCAGACTGATACTTCTTTAGTGGAAAGCCAAGACGGAATTAAAAAAATATTTTTCAAACTTTCCGATGTCTCATTCTAATTTGATTGTACCCTATTGATCATAATGTGCAATAACAAAAGGCAGCGAAGTCACTGCCCTTTGTCTGGTTAATAAAAATTAGATATAGTATTGGTCATGCTCTAAAGCAGTTTCATCAAAATTAACTATTTTAAATACATAGTTCTCAAAAGAGTACATCCAATTATTGTCATAGTCTTCAAAGTCTTTATAGGTTTTCGACCTTTTGATTGTTTCACTATCATCATCTTCGTCTATGTCTGATTCTGCTATAAACGGTTTTGAAGAAATGTTAAAATTCGCATGTATAGCTCCCAAAAGATTTAGTAAATTCAAAAAATCTTTTCCTGAATTTACACAAACGGTTAAAGATTTGAAAGAATTATTATTTTCTCCAAGATAAACTCTTGCTCTATTATAATCTTCAACAGACTCCGCCTTGCAATTGTCTATACTAGATATATTTTCTTTAACAGTAACTGTCGGAGCTTGCTTTTTAAAAAATTCCATTAACTCTCTTAATTTCGAAAATTTCTCATCATTCATTTCTTAATCATACCATTTAAAAGGACGTGTGTGGAAACATGATTTTCCCTAAGAAGCAATCAATATTACCGCTTAAAACTGCATAACCATGTCGCCCACGCGTATAGGAGTGAGAATACTGCCACCAAGCTTGGTATCGACCTATACCTCAGCTGATCTTAAGATGCTTACATAGTTTTTTAGAAGTAGCTAAAGTAGTTTCCATATTGAAACTTTGTTTATTAGCAATAAAAGAATGAATGTTTTTAACTTCAATTCTCATTGCTTTCAAGTTGCTTACAGGGTCGCGCCAATCCCAGTGGTAAATTGCGCTCAAAGAGTTCCTCTGTTTACGGCGGTTGGACAGAGAGTCTGCTTAAGCAAATTCAAGTTAGCATTTGCTTTTTAGGATCTGATGGTTTTTATAATTTTGCGGGCCCAACCAGTCCATCATATTCAGATGCTTCAATTGATGCCGTGATCTTGCAACAAGCACGGAAAAAATATATCTTAGCCGATAAGACTAAGTTCAAACGCACTAGTCTCTATCAAATTACCCAGTGGAGTAATATCACCGGCTTAGTTACCAATAAAAATGCCGAAGAAGATCTGTTAGCTAAAGTTAAACAGCAAACGGTAGTAATCACAGCCTAACGATTACACTGTTTAAATTAATTTGAACACCAAAAACCCCTAATTAGCACTTCTAATTAGGGGTTTACTTTTAATTATTTAAATGAATTAAATTACTTTTTTGCCTGATAGCGTGACTTACCGTTCAAGTAAGTTTCGCTCAATGTCATATCAGGGTTCAAAACGATAAAGTCAGCAGGCTTATCAGGAGCAATTGAACCACATTTATCTAAGATATTTGCGCTTTTAGCTGGTACATATGACGCCATCATAATTGCTTCTTCTGGGGTGGCAGCATTCCAGTCAACCACATTCTTAATAGCGACATTTAACTGCAAGATACTACCGGCAAGGTTATCGCCGTCCTTAAGACGGGCCATGCCATCTTTGACGTAAACTGGCAATTCACCAAGCATATAGTCACCATCTGGCATCATTCCAGCTTCCATACAGTCAGTGATTAAACAAATATGTTCTGCACCCTTAATCTTAATTAATGATCGAACCAATTCTTTTTTCACGTGGTGCCCATCACAAATCAATTCATCAGTAACATTATGCAAGTCCATTGCTGCATTTGAAATTGATGAGTCATGGTGTGACGGATCAGGCATGCCATTGAAAGTGTGCGTAAACATGGTTGCACCTGCTTCAACGCCAGCTTTAGCTTGTGCGTAAGTTGCACTTGAATGGCCCAAGGAAACGACAACGCCCTCTTTAACAACAGTGCGAATGAATTCCTTCGCACCCTTTCTTTCAGGTGCAAGGGAAATTTTGTTAAGTAAACCTTCTGATTGATCACGCCAGTCATTAAATTGCTTAATACTTGGATCTAGCAAGTACTTCGGGTTCTCAGCACCAGCATGTTCTGCAGTAAAGTATGGACCTTCAAAGTGCAGTCCCTGAATCTTAGCACCAGTTTCTTCACCCTTACGGGCACCGAACATTTGACAAATTCTAGTTAAAGTATTTTCGTCCGCAGTATAAGTAGTAGGCAACCAGCTAGTAACGCCTGAGCGCAAGAAGCCTTCAGACAAACGGTTAATGCCATCCCATTCGCTTACCATTACATCTTCTTTTAAAGAACCGTGAACATGCGTATCAACCAATCCGGGTGCAATCCATTTACCAGGATAATCAACAATCTTACCTGTTGGGGTTTCGTTTTCAGGGTAGTAAAAACCAAACTTACCATCATCTTGAACTTCAAGGTAACCGCCATCTTCAGTTACATTTTCAAGAAAAAACTTGTCAGCATGAATATAATACGTCATAATTTTTGCCTTTCACTTAAAAACTCGAACTTTGTCTTTATAAGTCCATTTTAGCTTAATGCACTGGTCATTACCAGTTGAATTACAAATAGTACGGAAAGTTTTGTTTTTTTAGTTATAATAGGTATAGGTAGACTATATAGGAAGCAAAATCATGATACAAGACACGCAAATAAATAGACATCAATTAGGGGCATTGACCGGTGCAAGTAAGTGCGATAACTATTATGAGTTGCACTTTGCAACTGGTGAAGTGGCGCACTTCTACATTTTGGCCGATGGAATTTTTCGTCTAATCCTTGATCCCGAACAAAATTTCACTGAACAGCCAGCTTCATTTATTCAGCTAGCTAAATTTGATAACAATGCTTTTGAGCGTTCACAGGTACGGGCAACAAACGACTCATTAATTATTCATTCGGGTAATTACCAAGTTATTTTTTGGCAAAAGCCGGCTATTATGAGTATCTTCGATGAAACTTTGCACCGAACGAGAATGTCGCAATCTAGCCCATTAGAGCTTGGTACTGAGCAAACTAGCGAATTTTTAGTTCAAAATAAAAACGAATTTTACTTTGGTGGCGGTTTACAAAACGGCTATTTTAGTCACAAGGGCCGGAAAATTCAAATTAAGCATGACCAGATCACAGGCGACGGCGGAGTTGTCACGCAAGTACCATTCTTCTGGTCCAACGCAGGCTATGGTGAATTACGTAATACTGTTCAAAGCGGTATATATGATTTTGGGCAGAAAAATCACAGCGTTACTACGTTGACACACCAAGATCAACTTTTTGACAATTTTTACCTGGTAGGCAACACCCCGCAGGAACTTCTCGCTAAATTTTATCAGCTAACCGGAAAACCCGTCCTATTGCCTAAATATATGCTTGGTTTAGGACATCTAGGTAATTTTTGTACCACTCTTTGGCAGCCTAGTGCAGCATCAGTTCGCAACGCAACAAAAATTAACAATAATTTTTATCTACGGACGAGCGATGAAAATTCTGCCTCGGGAAAAGCATCACTTAACGGTGAAGAAAATTATCACTTTTCAGCAAGGGCAATGATTGACCGTTATAAAGCCATGCACATCCCATTAAGCTGGTTTGTACCCAATTACGGCGTTCAAGCAACTAATGAGCAAGCTCTCGCCTTTTTTAACGACTATGCGTTAAATCAAGGCGTTCATCCCGGCTTATGGCATGAAGAAGACGCAACTTTACCAGCAAAAACCGCCTTTACTTACAGTAATAACCCCAACTTAACTGCTTCGGATACTGAGAAGCTGAAAACAGAGCTGCAGCGTAAGCGGCCACTGGTCTTAAGTAACTCTGGTTTTGCCGGCATGCAAAAAGACGCCGCCATAATCTATGGTGATGTTGGGGGTAATTGGGAGAGTATCGCCACTCAAGTTGCCGGTTTAGTAGGCTCTAATTTATCAGGACAACCACTTGCTGGAGCGGCAGTTGACGGCCTTTTGGGCGGTGGCAATGCGCAAATTAATGTTCGCGACTTCGAATGGAAAGCATTCACACCCCTTCTTTTCAACATTGATGACCAAGGAGATTTTAGCAAGACACCGTTTGCTTATAATCGGAAAATTACGGAAATTAATCGTGCCTATTTGCAGTTGCACAGCCGTCTGAAAAATTATTTATACACGCTTAATGCACAGGCACGCGAAGGTAATCTTATCTTGCAGCCACTATTTATTGCTTTTCCAGATGAACGGACTAATTACACCGAACAATTCGGTACCGAGTTCATGCTAGGCAACAATTTGCTAATTGCACCTATTACTAATGGCCGCGAAGATGAAGAAGGCAATTCCCGCAAGGACAATTTATACCTGCCGGGTAAGCACACGATGTGGATTGATCTTTTTACCGGCGAAAAATATGCTGGTGGTCGTGTTTACAATAACTTAACCTACCCAACCTGGCATTTGCCGGTCTTTGTCCGTGGTGGCAGTATCTTTGATTTTGGCAAGCGTGACTATGTCATTTATCCGCAAGGAAACAGCCAGGCAGAAATATACGACGATGATGGCTTAACCGATTTTGAACATAACTATTGCAAGACTCAGATTACCAGCAAGCTTGATGAGGAAAAGCTGACAGTTACTATTAATCCGGTTAAAGGCGAATACCCTGATCTGGAAGCAGAGCAAGGAACCAATTTAACTTTATTATGCGATTCTTATCCTGATAATGTTATTGTTAAAATAAATGACCAAATTGTTCCACTCCAAGTCTACGGCTCGCTTGATGCCTTTAACCTAGCGCACGAAGGGATTTTTTATAATACTAACTATTCCTTAGATGAATTTGATCAATATCATGACCAAAAGCAAAAGGCCCTCCAAATTAAGCTTGCTAGCCGTGAAATTGCAACTACCAAAATTGAAGTGACGGTGCGTAACTTTACTTACAGCAGCAAAGTCATGGTTCATTCAATTACCAGTGGGATTATTCCCTCACCGAAACTTCCTTCAGTTGATTCCAGCAAAATCACAGCTCATTCATTTGAACTCGCTTGGTCGCAAGCTGACGAAGTTCAAGTTGAAATTAACAATATCCTGTACGAAGGAATTAAGGGTAATAGTTTTACGTTCCATGAACTGACGCCTAATACCCGCTATATCATCCGAATGCGCTATGTTGTGGGCAATCGCGTATCAGAATGGTCTGATCTTTTCGGCGTAATTACTAAGCACGCAGCCGAGGACTATGCAATTCAGGAGATTACCATTTCCAGCAACTGCGATAGCAAGCCGCACCATCCACTCGCATACTTGACCGACCTCAAGATGGCCAGTGAATGGCAAACTGAGCAGAGTATTGCGCCTGATAAGCCTCTGGAATTAACTTTTACCTTTAATGATATTGAAAAGTTAAGTCGGATGACCTTTGTTCCCCGTAATATCGATCACGAAGGTGACCCAACCGATATCAGTGTTGCTGTTTCAACTGATGGTGAAAATTACAACTTGTATGCCGAGCACCTAAAGTGGCGAGCCGACAGTAAAAATAAAGTAGTTGGCTTACGCGATGTGCGGGCAAAGGCCGTTCGCCTCACCATTTATCAAAGCTCAGGACCTTTGGTTGCTGCACGTGAAATCATCTTTTTCAGAGCTAAACGATAACTAAATAGCAGTAAAACAAAAAGAAAGGCTACAATTGTAACC
Source organism: Lactobacillus sp. B4026 (assembly GCF_026535825.1). NCBI lineage: Bacteria > Bacillati > Bacillota > Bacilli > Lactobacillales > Lactobacillaceae > Lactobacillus > Lactobacillus sp. B4026. Next base: position 132,734 of record NZ_JAFNPD010000004.1, on the reverse strand, counting down.
TTTCTTTTTTGTCTCTAAAAACTTAGTAAGCTTAAAACCAGGTAGTCGAAGATAAAGCAATATCTTCATTTTTATCTGGCTGATTTAACTTAGTAAGCAGGTCAATGCCCTCCTTAGATAGCGTCATGCTTCGAGCAAGCTCACTTAATTTGATTAATAGCCTGCTTCGTACCTGATACTCATTTTCATGTTGCTTTAATTGCAAAATTGCGGCAATAATTAAAGCTTGTTCATTTTTCTTGGGTAAGTTCTGCTTTTCTAATAACTTCAATAAATCCATTTTTACTACCATCTTTTCGATACCTAATAACATAGTATTTTAGAACTAGTTCGCCCTAATCATAGCAGTTTTAATTTTAATATATAACCAAAATTCTATCATGATTTCAAGCTAATGATTCATCAAAAAATTAACTCTTGAACTTAATCGTTTGAATTTCTTGTCCGTGTTCGACTTCACCGGGTGAAATTGGTGAAACAGAATCAATAATATCCATATTAGTATAAACAATAATCACCGTATCATCATAATTTGCTCCAGTAATTGCCGCTGTGTCCATCTCAGCCAGCGGGGTACCTTGTTTAACTGAATCACCCTCTTGGACAAAGACATTAAAAGGTTTTCCCTTTAATTCAACCGTATCAATCCCCAAGTGAACCAATATTTCCAAATTATTCTTTGCCGTGATTCCGATAGCATGCTTGGTAGGAAAAATGGTAGTAATTTTACCTGCAATTGGAGCAAAAATTTTCCCATCTGCTGGCTTAATCGCAAAGCCGTCTCCTAACATTTTAGTCGAAAACACTTCATCCTTGACTTCTGTGAGTGGCAACAACTCGCCGTCTGCCGCCGCACTTACCGTAAAATCTTTCTTTTTAAATAAATTAAACATTTGTTATCACCTTTTACTTCTTACTACTTAACCAAATGGTCAAAATTAAACACAAGCCAAATATAAGCAGAAAAATTACTGAAGCTCCCCGAATCAGTTTATTATTACTCTGCTCTTTCTGGTTTATACCATTTGTGCGAACAAGTCCACCCATAGCCAATAATACGCAAATAAAATTGCCCGCCATGACTTGACCAATTGCCTGGCACAGCATAAAAAAGCGGTAAGTAGGTAAATCGGCTAAAATTTTTTCCTTATTTAGCCACAAATAATAACCAAAGATAAAGTTGATAATCATCATAATCATGTCAACCGCAATTATCGGAGTTGCCGTTAAGATCGCGGCTAAACTTTGTGCAGTTAAACTGGCTTCATAAGCAACAAAGCCGGCAAAAAATAGCGGTATGATAATTAAAGCAGCAATATAAGTGTTTAAAATTTTGCCGGTATCTAAATGTGCTCTATCTAAAAGTCTAATAACAAAATTGTTCGTTTTACTTATCATTTTGTTCACTTTTTTCTTTCCGCCAAATATCAAACTTATTTACCAAAAAATCAACTAATGAATAAGCCATAATAAATGAGGCGTTTTTGGTAGTAGTAAATTTAATTGTAGGATAGTAAAAATTATAGTCAGAAAGCGAAGCAAGTTCGTTCTGCTTTAAGTCCGTGAAAGAAACGTAACGTAACTTATTATTAACTAATTCAAACTTCGTTAGTTCGTCATTAATTTCTTTATTATCGCCTGTGTATGAAATTATAAACAGCATATCCCCTTTTTGCGCAATTTTACCCACCATTTCCAATTCGCTAATCGCGGCAGGCAGTACAATCGAAGAAATACCAAAAAGTAATAATTCATGCGATAAATAATTGGATAACATTTGCTGAATCCAGCCTGTTGAATAAATATAAACGTTACTAGCATTGCTTAGCTCAGTATAAAATTTGGCTAAATCAAGCGAGTCAAAGTATTTACGTAAATTCTCAGTTTCTTTTTCCAAATCTGCACCAAAGTTATTGGCAAAGTTCATTTTATTGTTATTCTGCTCATTTTCTAAGCAAACCTCATTTAAATAAAATTTTAATTCGGTATAGCCACTTAGACCAAGATGCTTACATAAACGAAAAATTGCCGATCTCGAAACATACAATTTTTCTGCTAATTCGGAAAGACTCAAGTTCTTACACAATTTAGCATTGTCTAGAACAAATTGAATGATCCGTATTTCAGAATCATTCAACTTGCTACTATTTTGATAAATTAGGGATTTTAATTTTGACATTAATACGCTCCATATAAAATAGTTACTAATTCATTATACTTAACTTTTAATTATAAAAGCGCTTTAAAGTCATTGAGCTTTAATCCTAATTAAGATCGTTTTTCATTAATTCTTGCATAGCTTCAAGAACTTGAGCAACATCTAGCCCCACAATAACTTGGATGGCTTTGCCATGATGCACAACGTTGATTGCTTTCGCCTCTTTAAATTGATCATCGGAACCCATTTTAGCGGGATCCTTGACCGATACTCGCAAGCGGGTCGCACAAGAACTTAATTCAGTAATATTTGCGGAACCGCCTAGCAAGTCGAGAAAGGCCGTAGCCCTAGTAATGTAGGGATCACTTTCCACCGCATTACCTGAAGTTTGAGCCTGCTGCTTGGCCTTTTTGGCTTGATATTCTTTCTTATTTAGCAAATGAACATCTTCGTCGTCTTCTTCTCGGCCGGGGGTAATATAATTAAACTTTTCAATCATAATCTTAAAAACAAAGAATGTGATAACGGCAAAGACAATACCGACAAGAAACTCAACCAAATAGGTTTGCCAGTGATTATTCCATAACGGAATCCAATTTTCTGCGGCAATATCAATTGCACCGCCTGTCATGTTACCTACGACGCCGAGACTAAACATAATCGTATTCATTGTCGCTGAAAGTAAAGAATAAATAATCCATAATACTGGTGCAGCAAAGAGATAAGTAAAGTCAATTGGCTCTGTGATACCAGCAAGAAATGAAGTTAAAGCGGCAGGTATTAGCAATGCTGAAGTTTGCTTTTTCTTATTCTTTTTGGCAGTAGCATAAAATGCTAAACAAATGACCGGTGCAAGAAAGATTTTTTCATTGCCATATAATTGGAAACCTAATTGCGGAGCCAATTGTTTCAGTGGATGAGTGCTTAAAGCAAATTGCGTTAGGTGCTTTAACCAATAAGGCTGCAGTCCCCCAGCAACAACTGCAGGTCCAAACTGAAATGGAATATAGACAAGATGGTGTAGCCCAGTAGGAATCAAGACTCGGTTTAAAAAGTTGTAAATCCAAATACCAACAACACCGCTATTCACAATAAAGTGCTGCATCCCCGTGATGCCTAATTGTACTTTCGGCCAACCCCAGCAAGTTAAAAGTGCTAATGGGATCATGACAAAGAAGCCAAGAATATAGACATATGTTGAGCCTTGAAAAGTACCAAGCCATTCCGGTAATTTTTTATCAAAATAGCGGTTGTGCAGCCAAATTACAATTCCGGCTACAATTAAGGCGCCAATAATACTGGTATCAAGCGTTTTAATTCCCGCTATTTCTGTCAAACCATGGTTGGTGGAATTCTCCACAATCTGAATCTTGTTAAAATTCGGAATGCCAAAGCTTGCTCCCCAATGACCTAAGATAGCACCGACGAAATAGTTATAGGTTAGATAGGTAATTACCGCCTCCATAGCGGCTCTTCCCTGCGATTTATTAGCAAGGCCTATCGGTAATCCAACTACGAATAATAATGCCTCTTGCTTGAATACCGTCCACCCACCGGCGTTAATTGTATCCCAAACTGAATTCCACGTAGTTCCTGGGTTTGCCAAAGAGCCAAAAACGGCTTGGTTGGTAAATAAACTGCCTAAAGCGACCACAATTCCCGCAAATGAGAATAGCAGCACCGGAACAAACATGGCAGCACCAAATTTTTGGAATTTCTGCATCATAAGCAATCATCCCCCTAACAATTATTTAAGTTCTGGCCAGTATGGCTTGTTTACCGGAATCATGTCATCAAGAATTTTCTTTGCGATTGCGGCATCTGGAACTGTCTTATTCAGTGCAAAAGCTTGCCACATCTTGTTATAGGAATGTTGCTCATAAGCATCAACCACTAATTTTTCACAAGTTTGCTGTTCCATCATCATTCCGCGTTCAAATTCACCAGCATTTCCTGTTGCCATCGGCTGAACACCATCGGCACCAAACCAGCACGGTACTTCAACCACCGAGTCAGGATCAATATTAGCAATTGCACCATTATTAGGAATGTTAGCAAAGAATTTTTCGTGCGTATTATAGGCAATTGCATGGCAAATATCGACAATATAATTAGAATGTTCAATACTTGCTTCCCAAATGTTGCCTTTGGCAGTGCCAGCCTGCACAATACGCGCACATTCATCGAAGACGATTTTTTGCCGATACTCCCGGATCTCATCGGTTCTAGTGTGGTGTGGGTCAGCGTTGGCAACCTCGTATTGTGGGAAATAATAATATTGCAAGTAAGTGTTAGGTAAAGCCTCTGGATCAAGTGCATAACAGTCTTTGGCTTTTTTGTAAGTTTCTGCCCAACTCTTTTCGGTTTCCTGATCAAATTGACCACCAATCCAATAACCATTTTGAGCAATGTGGTCCCTTAATTTTGGCATCAAGTCCTGGCCAGTCTTTTTATCACGAACCTCTTTCCACCAGCCAAAGTGGTTAAGGCCGTAATAATTAACATCTAGGTCATGATAATCGTTTAAGCCACAAATCTGTGCCATCCTCGTCATCAAGGCAACCGGCATATCACAAATATTGATTACTTTTGCGTGTGGCCGCAGGCGTCGACATGCTTCTGCAACAATGGCAATAGTATTAGAATAATTAATCATCCAGGCATTCGGTGAATACTTTTCCATCCAGTCGATAATTTCAATGATGGCTGGAATTGAGCGCAGGCCATAAGCCATCCCGCCGGGTCCGGTAGTTTCTTGTCCATTAACTCCGTATCTTAACGGGATTTTTTCATCAAGTTCCCTCATATGGTATTTACCGACCCGAATTGAGCCCATTACGAAATCGACATCAGTAAATGCTTCTTCAGGATCAGTGGTATACGAAAATTCTATTTGCGGTGCGCGTTCTTTCATAATAATTGCGCAGGCATCACCAATTTTCTTTTGTCTTTCTTCATCGTTATCATAGAATTTCAGCTTTCTGAGTGGAAAACGATCCTCATTAGCAATTAAGCTTAAGACAAAGCCGGGTGTAAAAGTGCTACCCCCACCGGCAATTACGACAGAATAACGTTTATCAGTTGCAGACATTGTTTTCTCCTTTTTTAATCAAATTGCCCAATTTGAGCTGTCTTCATAAGCTAGCTTATTTATATTTATATCAGATTTTGCTCATTTTGTATCCGCTTTCTGAAAAAGCGAATAAGTATTTCATAACTTGAAATAAGCGTTTCGCGCGCTGAAATATATTTCAAAAAGAATTATCCCAAGATCTAGTTGTACTAAAAAAGCACTGTAGTTACTCACCTACAGTGCTTTTAAAATGATTTTTAAAGTTAAAGTTTTTAACTGGCAAAAACAATTTTTCTATTACTTTAAAGCCAAAATTATTATTAACGAGCCAGTTAAAAATGACTAAATCTTGGTCACTCAAACCGGTCTTTCTTAATTACACGATAAATGGAAATGACCAACACTAAGATTGCACAGAGCATGGCAACGTATGCCATAGGACCAACACTAATTGCAGCTTGTGCTTGCTGACTAGCCATTCGGTTTTCCACCGCGTATTCTACAATCCATTTACGCAATAACCGTGGAGTCAAAATAAAAGTTACGGTAGCAATGACTGACGCAACTAGTGCCGTATTTCGTGAATAAGGCTCACGGAAAAATTGTGCCATGACGCAGAATGCTGGTGCTATCATCAACACAAGAACCCAAATAATAATCAATCTGCCGGCACTGCTATTCATCATTTGCGCACTATTAGTCGCATAGCGGTACTTGCCCCAAAGCTGTCCCCCAGTAAAAGTATTGAGCAAGCTAAGAATATATGAGCCTTGTTGCCCATAAACACCGCCACGATTCGATAAAACGCCTTGGATAACCTGTAAGCCATCGGTAGAGCCTGCTTCTGGGAAATTAACAGTGACAACTTTTTTCATATAAGTTGCTAAAAACATGAGAATAGAGCCACCGAATTGCAGTGCACGCAGCATATTAAGCTTTCTGGAAGCCTTCATTTTAAATTCCAGGCTGAGAACACGATCTGGGTGATGGCTATGACCGATGATGAAAATGCCGACAGCCACTATTATTGCTAATAACAGTAATAACCACCATAATTTAGCCATCACAAAAAAGATGGCTAATACAACAATCGCCACTGCGACATAAGGGCGATCAGAAAAGATTTCCCAAAAGTTTAGTTTAAGGTGACGGTAATCAGCACGCGTTGATCCAGCCGGATTTTCTTTAACGGGCCTCTGGGTAGCAGCAGGACTAACCGTTTCATCATTTTCACTCGCATACTTTTTGCGATATTCACGTCTGGTCATATGTGAATCCTGACTCATACAGCACCCTTCCTTTCAGAAACAATATCCTATCACGTTTTGGGGCTAAGTTTACCTTTTTTTGCAAATTCTTAGCAATTTTATTGTGCTAGAATAAAAAAGATAATGTTTTTGTTAAAAATTCAAACGGAAAGATGAGGATACTTTGAAAAGTTCAGATAAGTTGCCAGCTGGATGGCACAAAGCCTTTTATACCCTGTGGCTAGGTTGTTTCATTACGGGAATGGGTTACTCAATGACAATGCCCTTTATTTCACTGTTTATTGCCGACCTTGGTCATTATAGTCAATTACAAATCAGCCTTTACTCAGGCTTGGCCTTTGCGATGACATTTATTGCCCAGGCAATAGTTTCACCTTATTGGGGCAATTTAGCTGACCGTAAGGGCCGCAAATTGATGTGTATGCGTGCTTCAGGCGTAATGGCTCTGACCATCACAGCTACTGGGTTTGCTCCCAATGCAATTTACATCATTGTCATGCGGTTTATTCAGGGAGCTTTTTCTGGCTACATTAATAATGCTACCGCATTGATTGCTGGTGAAACTCCTCATCAAAAAAGCGGCTGGGTTATGAGCCAAATGATGACCGCCGGAACTGCTGGAAACCTAGTTGGACCTTTACTTGGTGGGGTTTTGTCTAACTTCTTTGGCAACTGGCTTGGCGGAGCTTGGGGATACCGGATTCCCTTCTTCATCACTGGGTTTTTAATGGTGTTAGTCTTCTTTGGCTCAACTTTCTTAGTTCACGAAAAATTCACCCCAGTTTCGCGTGAAGAAATGAAACCAATGAAAGAAATTATGCATACTTTGCCTAATGTTAAGTTAATTATTGCGATGTTTGCAACAACGCTGTTAGTTCAAGCCGCCAACATGTCAATTGACCCGATTGTTTCACTTTACGTCAAATCGATGATGCCCAACAGTAAAAATATTGCCTTTGTTGCTGGTGTCGTTGCTGCAACACCGGGGCTTGGTACGTTGATTGCCGCTTCCAAAATCGGCCACAAAATGGACGAAATTGGTCCGCTAAAGATTCTTCGCGTTGGGCTAATTGTTGGCGCCATCCTCTTTGTTCCAATGGCACTCACACATTCACCGTGGGTATTAGCTGGATTGCGCTTTTTGCTGGGAATTGCCAGTGCCGCAATGCTGCCAGCAGCGCAGACAGTTTTAACTCTTAACACGCCACCAGAAAGCTTTGGTCGCATTTTCAGTTACAACCAGTCCTTTCAGGCGGTCGGATCAGTCTTTGGTTCACTAATGGGGTCAACCATATCCGGAGTATTTAATTATGCGACTGTCTTTTGGACTACTGGCTTAACTTTATTGATAAACTTTATTTTGATTATCTTTTTTAGTTTTCACCAACCTAAACGGCAGTAGACAATAACTATTAAAAAAGCAAATAAAAACTAAAGGACTAGTTCGAGCTATTAGCTTAGAACTAGTCCTTTTAACTTGTTCTTAAATTCAGTAAAAAACCGGACTTAATTTTCTTTGGTTTTAATCATAACCACAACCGTAATACTGAAAACTATAATACTGGTAATCAGCATCCCTATCAGCGCAACGTTAGCATTTGATGCCGCTGAAATACTGGTAAACAGGATTGTCATTAATGGTGTAATCACTAACAAAATTGTATTTAACAGGCCAACTGATGATGACAAAATCTTGCGGTCAACCGTTGCCACCAGCCACTGCGTTAACTTCGGACTAGCTGTTCCTACAAAAAAGCCTAATAAGGCATAAGTAACTAAACAAAAAATTATTTGTTTACTCATCGTGGACACGAGAACGCAGGCTGCGGAGAATAAAGCCAGTAAGACGATCACATAGACCGAAACCTTTTTGAAAATCATTGTTCCGACAATACTGCCTAAAGCGGAGCCCACCGCTGCTGCCGCGCCAATAACTGCAATTGTGAAAGTATAGGTGCCAATGACCATTATGCTTTTATTGCCGGCAACGACAATCGATAATATTGGCTCAATTGTACTCAAAATACCATTCATTAAAGCAATAACCATCACGGTAGTTAGCAGGCCACTAGCCTTTTTAACCTGGCGAAAAGACAAGGCAAGCGTACTTAAAAAGCTCTGCTCATCAACATCTTGATTAATTGCTGCATCCTTATTTTTACGGGCAATCGACAAATAAATTAGGCCAGCAGCAATAAAAGTTAAGCCGTTAATAACTGCTAGAGTTGAATAAGACATGAACAATAACAGGCCTGAGCCGACAAACTGGGCAATGGTCGTAATCACTTGGGAAACGCCACTTGTAAAACCCGTTGCCTTGGCAACTTGGTCTTCTTCCACTAAATCAACTATTAAAGGTGTGGACAGACCGCTTGAATACGTTCCGGCTGTATCAGAAATGAAGTTAATGACGATAACCATCATTACCAGATTCCAACCGGCAATATTTTGACTAAAAAGAAAACCAACTAATAAATAAAGTGCCCCCCTAATCATTGCAAGCCAAACAATCTTTTCGTATTTGTTATGCGTCCGATCGGCAAGATAGCCCCCGACACTTGAAAGCAGTCTAGGTACCGACTCGGAAATGGCAATCAGTGAAAGAGCTAATGAGTAATTTTTTAACTTACTAGCATAAGTCATCAAGGCTAAGTAAAAAAGAATATCGCCAGCACTTGATAGGATACTAGCGATTGAAAATCGGCGATAATATTTATTTTTGAAAAATATGTCCATGAATTAATTTACTCCCTCTATTTATTTACTGATAACATAATTATATTTGTGTTAAAATTTTAAATAGTGAAAGTGTCATATATGAAACTAATTTTTCGGAGAAATTTTAATGACTATTGGAAGCTTACTACGGCAATATCGACAAGAAGCAGGTAAGACGCAGCGGGCATGGATCGGTGATATTGTTAGCCCCTCATTTTATTCTAAAATTGAGAAGAATACTACTAGGATTTCTGCTCAGGATTTGATTGAAATACTGCGCTATAACCATATTGATCTTGCTAGTTTTTTTAGCAAATTAGACTACCGGTCAAAATCTGAAGATGAACTCAAGAAAAACGTAATTTCAAAATCAATTGATGCCTATTATAAGTTCGATATCGACCAGCTCTCCGCTATTAAAGATGCCATCGCCAAAAGTGCTGTGCATAACAAAGAAGACCTGATTCTTAAGCTTAACACCTTAATTTATACTGCAAACAGTTCACCTGAAAAACTCAGTTTAAAAGAAAAGCAGCAGTTGAAAAACAAGTTCTACAATGAAGATAATTTGGACCAAGAGTCCCTAAAAAATTTCTGCAATTACATGTATTTTTTTGACTTTACCAGTAATTTAACGATTACGAAAAAGATTTTCAAAAAATTCAGTAGAAGCAATGATGAAAAGATTCAATTTTTAGTTCTTGGTATTTTAATTAACATGATTGGTATCAGCATTAAGCATCAATCTTATGAAAATGCCACACAAATGATCAAAATGTCGAAGAAAGTGCCTACTAAACCCAGTACATGTTTTAGTAAAATGGTGCTCTTCTTACTGGAAAATTTAATTAGTTATCACTATGAGCCACTACAAGTTTATCTTGATAATTGTGAAATGCAGGTTAAACAGCTTTCCTTAATCGGAATGGAAAAATTTAGTCAGCACTGTCAAAAACTGATCGATGAAAATACCAACTAACCGCTAATTTGGGGTTAAAAAAAGCGTGATTTAAAATCACGCTTTTTCTAATATTAGCTAAACTCTATTTTTGGCCAGCATTGTAATACTTCAAACTGCCGATTTCGCCGACTAAGTTAAATTTACCCTTTTGGTAAACTAATTTAGTAACTGAGTCATTCGCAAGGCCAGTCCCTTGAAAAGCAGGGTAGTTTTGCGTCGACAAGAAGAGATTAATTGCCATCCCAGAGCTCACAACTAAGACATTGCCGCCTTTGTGTTGACTTTTTGCAATTTTCGTCAATACCGCCGTCATTCGCTTTTGGACAGCTTCAGTACTTTCCGCACGGTATTGTGCTGGTAAGCTGGTATTTAACTTATTTTCCTGGTCTAAGGCATAATAACCGTCTTGCATCTTATTTTGAAATAGTTTGCCAGTCTTAGCTTGAAAATCAGCAATACTATCATAACCAAAGTATTGGGCAATTTCTGGTACATTCTGCGCTACATCAGGGCGACCTTCATAACTACCGTAGTTACATTCACGCAAACGCCAATCAATTTTTAGTTTAACTTTTTGATTGCCAGAGTATTTTAAGGCTCCTTGCGCAGTCTTTTCCTGTCTTGTTAAGTCACCGGAATAAGCTGCCTTAAACTTAATTCCCTTCAGACCCTTACCAAGATACTCGGCACCCTTTACACCATTATCAGTTAGAGTATAATCACTCCAGCCTTGAGCAAGGTGCATCACATTAGCAGTAGTTTCGCCATGACGGGTCAAATAAATCGTCACCGGTTTATTATTACTTTTTGCCTCGGCTTGATTAGTGCCAATTGTGACTGCTCCGATAAGACTTGCTAATGCTAGCAAGAATTTTGTTACTCGCCGTTTCATTTTCTTACTCACTCCAAGTTATTCCCTAAATTTAGGCTAAATCGCCACCATTAGTTTCAATAACTTTCTTGTACCAGTCAAATGACTTCTTCTTGTAACGGTTGAAGGTACCCTTACCCTCATCGTCTTCATCAACGTAGATAAAGCCATAACGCTTAGACATTTCACCGGTTGAAGCACTAACTAAATCAATACAGCCCCATGGAGTGTAACCCATTACGTCTGCACCATCATCAATGGCTTCTGAAATGGCTTCAATGTGTTCACGCAAGTAATCAATACGGTAATCATCAGCAACATAGTGATTTTCATCAGGTTGATCAATGGCACCCAAACCATTTTCAACAATGAATAATGGCTTTTCATAACGATCAGATAATTCGTTAAGTGCAATTCTTAAGCCAGTTGGGTCAATTTGCCAACCCCAGTCACTTGATTTCAAGAATGGATTCTTAACGCCACCCATCAAGTTACCGTTAGTTGTTTCTTGGTTTTCGTGAGTAACATCAACAACAGATGACATGTAGTAGCTAAAGCCGATGTAATCAACCGGGTATTTAGCTAGCAAGTCAAGTTCTTCATCGCTGTAGTCAATGTCGCTTAATTTAACGCCTTGACGAGCTAATAAGCTCTTCGTGTATGCTGGGTAATGGCCCCGAACTTGTACATCAGCGCAGAAGAAATTGTTTGCTTGATTTTCTTGCAGTGTAGCAATTTGATTCTTTGGATCTGAATCATAGCTATAAGTTGTTGCATAAAGAATCATGCAACCAATCTTCATGTCAGGATTTAATTCATGACCGATTTTAACAGCTTTAGCACTAGCAACGAATTGGTTGTGCCATGATTGGTAAACATTCTTCTTGTCAAGAGCACCGTTACTTACAGTCAAGCCTTGGCTCATGATTGGGAAGTGAGCAGCACTGTTAATTTCGTTGAAAGTCATCCAATACTTAACTTTGTCCTTGTAGCGAGTTAATACAGTTCTAGCAAAACGTTCATAGAAGTCGATCAACTTCTTGTTCTTCCAGCTACCGTATTCAGTAATCAAGTGCAAAGGAAGTTCATAGTGTGAAATCGTAATTACAGGTTCAATATTGTGCTTTAAGCACTCATCAATTACCCCATCGTAGAACTTAAGTCCTTCTTTATTTGGCTCTTCTTCGTCACCGTTAGGGAAAATACGTGACCAAGCGATTGAGAAACGGTAGCATTTGAAGCCCATTTCCGCAAATAGTTCAATATCTTCCTTATAGTGGTGATAGTGATCGATTCCAATGTGGTTAGGATAAACATATTTAGGATCGATTTTGAAATCAAAATCTGGTGAAGCAATAATCTTCATCCGCTCTTTACCACCAGGCAAAACATCAGGAAGAGACAAGCCCTTGCCTCCTTCTTGATACGCACCTTCGAGTTGGTTAGCCGCTGTAGCGCCACCCCATAAAAAGCCTTTAGGGAAATTGTTTGTATTCATGTGTATACTCCTCTTTCTCGCCCGATTATTCTAAGTCTAGCAGCTGATCACCGATTGATACTTCGCCACTAGCAACAACATTAACTTCGTGGTAATTGTTAGTATTTGTCACAATTACCGGAGTTGTAACTTCATAACCAGCCTTCTTAATAGCTGCCAAGTCAAACTCAATGAGTGGATCGCCCGCTTTAACAGATTGATCCTTCTCAACTAATATTTTAAAGCCTTCACCATCTAATTCAACCGTATCCATACCAATATGGATCATTACTTCAGCACCCTTAGCTGATCTTAAACCAATTGCATGGCCTGTTGGGAAAGTCATGGCAACTTCACAGTCAAATGGTGCACATACTTTACCTTCTTTTGGTTCAATTGCAACACCTTGACCCATTGAGCCGCTGGAGAAAACTTCATCTTTAACATCTTTTAACGCAACGATTGTTCCGTTTAATGGCGCAACTAATTTTTCAGGTTCATTGTAAGTAGCTTCAGCTGGTTTAGCAGTAGTTGCAGTTTCTGCAGTAGCATCTGCGGAATCTGCACCTTCTGCAGCATTCGCATTAGCCAAAGCAACTTGCTCATCAAGTGTTTCGTCAACAGTCTTGCGGCCAAAGATCATTTGCAGTGCAAAACCAAGTACAGTTGCTACAGCCATAGCAATGATTAAGCCATAAACGGCACCATCAACACCATTTTTACCAATAGCATCAGGAATTGAGAAGATTCCCATTCCGGCCATAATGTAAACCTTAGTACCGAAGAATCCGATTAAACCACCACCGATTGCGGAAGCAATACAACTGATGATAAATGGTTTTTTACGTGGTAATGTCACACCATAGATTGCTGGTTCAGTAACACCAAAGATTCCGGAAACGAATGCAGGAATCGCAATACTACGAGTTTTTTCATTCTTAGTTTGGAAAATAATAGCTAAAACAACACCGGTTTGAGCAAATGATGCAGCAAGTGATAAACCTAAGATTGGGTCATAACCCATGGCTGCAATATTGGTCATCATAACGGCAACAAAGCCCCAGTGAACACCAAAGATAACAAATACTTGCCAGAAAGCACCCATCAAGATACCAGCTAAGATTGGGCTGAAGTTGTATACAGCACTAACAATTGCGGCAATCGCATTACCAAGCCAAGTAGCCACTGGCCCAATAATTAAGAAGGTAATTGGAACTGTAATTAGTAAGATTGCGAATGGTACCAAGAAAGTCTTAACGACATCTGGAATTACCTTCCGTACAACCTTTTGGACCTTTGAAGCAAACCAAACTGATAGGATAATCGGAATAACTGATGAAGTGTAGTTCATCGAAATTACCGGAATTCCTAAGAAAGTCATATGAACTGGTGCTTGCAGGATAGTGCCCTTAAAGACTGTAAATAAAGCAGTCTTGCTACCAGCCATTGCTACAATTGTTGGGTAGCAAAGAGATGCACCGATGGTTGCACCAATATATCCGTCCATGCCAAATTTTTTGGCTGCTGAAATTCCTAGAATAACTGGTAAGAAGTAGAATAAACTGTCACCAATTGCATTTAGGATAATGTAGGTACCATTGGTTGCGGAAAGCCAACCGAATGCCAAGAACATGGCGTTGAAACCTTTGATCATTCCGGCAGCACACATTGGCCCTAAAATTGGGTTGAAAATACCAGAAATCAGATCAATGAACCGATCTGCAATGCTCATGTTGCTTGTGTCCACATAATCATCAGGAACTGAACCACCATCACCGAAACCACCAATTTTAATTAGGGTATCGTAAACATCAGCAACGTTATTACCAATAACAACTTGGTATTGACCACCAGACTTAACTAATGACAAGACACCATCAGTTGCCTTCATTTTTTCATCGTTTGCCTTTGAAGCATCCTTTAACTTAAAGCGCAAACGTGTTGTACAATGCACCACGCTGGCTACATTATCTTTACCACCAACGTTGGCGATAATTTCACGACTTAATTCTTCGTAAGCCATCTTTTCCTCCAAAAATCACAAAACCCGGGGACTTAAAGAAGACCTCTTGCAAACATTCAATTAAGGATGAAACAAGGAAGTTTTCTTTATGTTCTCGGGTTAATGCCTGTAAAACAGTAACACACCGTTTAAACAAATTATTTTTCATCGGCTGGAACTTGCTTTGCTTCCGAATCAGTACCATCTTTTTGTCTATGCGTTACCCGCCAGACATGGAGCGTCAGATAGACCTCATCATCAGGTTGCAATTTCCAACCAGCCTGTTTAGATAAATAAGTGCCGATTTTTAAAACCGTCTCGTATGCTTTCTTGTACTTGACCTTCATTAATTCAAGCAATGAATTATCAAGCTCGCTGCCGCTATCTTCATCACCAATTTCATACAGGTGCCGCACCATGAACGAACGTAAATGCGTCATAAACCGATTGAAATTAAATGATTCCGGATCAAGCTGCATCCCATACTGATATTCAATGATTTCAATTACACCATGAATTAACTTGGTGATTTTGATTGTATCTTGAAGCTTAGTTTGATCAGAACTAGCATTGATAAAGTGATAGGTCAGATAAACAACTTCTGAATTGGGAAAGGTTAGCTTAGTTTTTTCCTGAAGCAGCTTCAGCGCATCTTTCGCAGCTGAATATTCTTTAGGAAATAACTTCTTTAATTCCCATCCCACAGTACCTTGGCCTAATTCAAAGCCTTCATCGGTTCTTTTAAGCATAAAATCGATGTGATCAGCTAAAACCAAGTACTGATAATCAGTAAAATTAACGTTTAGTCTCTTAGAAACAAGATTGATTACATCAGTTGTCAGAGACAAAGTACGTTTATCAATATCCCTAACACTATCAATCATCTTGATATTCTTTTCGACAGCAACAAAACGACGAGTAATTTTTGTTTCATCAATTGGATCATTGGGCTTTTTCCCAAAGCCAATTCCGTTTCCAATTACTACCCAATCAACACCAGATTCATCCGACACTAAAGCAGCATTGTTGTTAAAATTTTTAATAAATTTCACTCAGCAAACTCCTCTTTTCAATAAAAAAACCTATGAGCAACACTAAAGCCTTGTTGTTCATAGGTTAATGCCTGATCGAATCAGTAACACACTTATTTACTCTTAAGATTATAAAACAGTGTTAAAGCGATTTCAATAGTTATTTGAAGATTTTTTATCAGTGTTTCTAGTTATTTCTCAAATAATTAGTCATTTTACCAATTTATCATTAAAATAAGAGGTAATTTGAATAACTTTCGCAAAATCAGAGGACAAATAGCAATGGCAACTAAAAAGCAAAATTTAACCACCAAACAAAAAATCTGGTCTACAATCCAGGTTCTATTTATAGGTATACTTTTTTACTTAGGAGTAACACTTATTTTCTTCGGTTCTGGTTTCGGTGACTCCTACCTTGTCCAGCAAAATGCAGAGCAAGCTTCTTCAGGATTAACACCTAAAAAAGCAGATCAAAATAAACACCGAAAAACAACTTATGACGCTAGTAAGACCAAGTCAATTAGTACAACGCGAATTTTACGGTCAAAGAAAATTAAGGCTTATGCTATTGGGCGAATTTCGCTTCCAGCCGTTAACATTCACAATCCGCTGTTTGCCGGATATGGCAGTGAAAACCAAAACTTGGAATACGGCGTTGTTACTTGCCTCCCGGATCGTGTAATGGGCGGAGCTAACAACTATGTTCTGGCAGGACATTATATGGGCGCATATGGCCCTGCTGTATTAGACAATTTACACTTGGCAAAACGGGGCGACTTAATCTATGTGACCGATCTTCATCACATTTATGCTTACGAAGTTAAAAGAATTTCTTTTGCAATTAAGCCAACACAAGTTGAAGTCGAAAACAACATAAAGGATAGAAGTATGATTACCTTAATTACATGCTCAGACTTTAATACTTCGAAGTACGGGTATGGGCAGCACCGCACAGTTGTGCAGGGTGATTTAATCAGCAAAATTAAGGCAACCAACAAGAATTTATCTGCGACTGAATTAACTGCTAATTTTTCTGCAAAAAAAGACCAGAAAAAGGTCGCTTTACCAACCAAAAAGGGACGGCATACTATTAAAAAGAGCCAACAAATTCGCACGAAAGCTCAGCCTAAGTTTTTCCAAAACATGACTCTTATTAAGGCTGCCATTATTATTTTCAACGTTATCTTCTTCCTAATTATTGCCTGGCGTCTAGTTAGAATTTGGCGCTCATAACTAGAGCGTAACACTAATTTAATTCGCTCATTATTAAGTCGTAATTGGCACTATTTTTGCCAGTTACGGCTTTTTTGCTTTGGATATAACATGCAGCCACCTGCTGCTTACAATAACACCCAAAAATAATATTGCTATTAGAGCCTAATTTTTAGCAAATATTTTTTCAACTGAATACTAGATTTTTAGTTAATTTTATTGGTCTTATGTTCATATATATATAAAATAACTAACACACATAAAATAGTTTTATACCCAATTACTTAAGTATTTTAAATTTAAGCATCAATATGAGTAATCAATTCGCAAACTATAAATTATTTTTAATGAAAATTAGTTTTTTTCGCCAATATGATTAGTTGTTTATAGTATTATTTTGAATTTATCATTAGATTTATTGGTTTTAATTAATGTATACGGATACAATAAAGATATTAGAGACAACAAAGGAGGATACTATGAATCATCATATTAAAAATAGCATTTACCAAAAAGGAGAAAGAATATTACTTTGTGGTATGACATTGGCGGCAGTAGGTTTGACAGCAAGTCAAGCTCACTCTGTTAAGGCTGATGAAGTCGCTCCTACTAGTCAAATGACTAATAGCGCCAAAAAAGAGAACACTACACCAGAGGAAGGCGTTAGAACAGCTGAATGGAACGGTTTAACAGTTACCTTTAATGATAAAACACAAACACTTACTATTCCTCAAGGCGAAATTTCTTCAAATACACCTACACCACTTGGTGACATTGACAAAATAAGCTCGGAAAACATTTTTCATATTAAAATTGCCGGTAGTTTAAAAATTACCGGATCCGCTTCAGGTTTATTTGCTAATCTGCCTTACTTATCAAGTATTGAGGGACTTACTAATGTCGATACCAGTGAGGTTACAGACATGAGTAACATGTTTGCCGGCTCATTTGCAAAGGGAGCTGATAAACCCCAACTAGACTTATCATTACTTGATACCAGTAACGTTGAGGATATGGGAGGCATGTTCTACGGCTGCGAAAAATTACATGACTTATATTTAGCTAAAGATTCAGCTGAATCAAATAAATTTGATACATCAAAAGTCACTAACATGATTAGTATGTTTAATGATTGTTCAAGTTTAACAAGCATCAAATTTAGCAATAATTTTGTAACTAGCATAGTCGATAATATGGATTACATGTTCACTGGTGATAAATCATTAACAACTTTGGACCTTAGCGGTTTTAAATTTTCAAATTCAGAAAAATCTATCTCAAGTAAGAATATGTTAGAAGGTCTTGATAAATTAGAAGATTTAATCCTTCCGCAAAACGCTAATCTGCAAGATACAGGCTTGAATACCCCAGCTATTTGGCAAAATGCTAATCAAAACAATGATCCTAAATTAACCTCAAGCCAATTAGTAGCCAAATACAACGGCACAAGCAAGGATTCTAGTTCTATTCATTATCATCGTATCGCTGAGGCACCAAACACTCCAAGTGTACCAAGCACTCCAAGTGTACCAAGCACATCAAATAGCGTAACTGTTCCTCCAACCTCAAATGAAAAGCACGAAGAACAAAAACCTGCTACTAACGACAAACAAGCAGTTAAGAAAGTCATAATGCACAACTCCTATCTTTATGACCAAAACGGTAACCGGAAAGATGGTAAATATCTAGCTGGTCAAAGCATTCAGACATACGGCACTAAAATTATTAATGGTAAGAAGTACTATCAATTAGACGATACAACTTATGTCAAAGCTAATAATATTACTGGTGTCAAACGGGAACTGACTCACAACGCTTATATTTACAATGCTAAGGGCAAGCGTGTTACTCGTAAAGTACTCAAAAAGAATCATAAAGTTGTAACCTATGGTGGTACTGTCAAAATAAATGGTAAGAGATTTTACATTATTGCCACTAACCGATTCGTTAAGAAAGCTAACTTTTAAAACTAAGTAATTAAAAGACCGCTTTAAGTTACATATGATAAAAACCTCGAAGTGAATAAAACTTTGGGGTTTTATTATGACCAATTTTTAAGCCTGATGCTACTTGTACTTAGCCCGGTCAGACATATTGTTATTTAGCAAAAATCGTCTTTAATTTGTAGTGCACCAAATAACTACATAATTATTAAAATCAATAATGCTAAATAAGGTATAAGTCATTTTTAAATACCGGTAAATACACCAATTGAATTAAGAAAGTCAATTTGATGCAATAGCAAAAATATACGTTATTAAATTATTAATTATTAATAACAAAATTACCAATTTTGGTAAAACTAAGTTCTGTTATCGCTCTACTCCTAAAGCTTTTCTAAAATTAAATATTATTAAAATAACAAATATCAATATTAAAATGCTATTTCTGCGCATTATGTTATGCTACACATCAAGCTATACATATGGTATGATTAGTGCGGAGAAATTCCTAAGGTTATAAAAGTATCTTATGTTATGTTTTTTAGATTATAGTTATATATTTTTAGAAATTATAAGCGTAGAGGGGGAGAATAATGAATAAATTTGTCAGCAAACATCCCACTGCTGGAAAAATTTTATTTAGTGCTATTACAATGACTTCTTTGGGTCTAATGTGTGCTAATGCCAAATCCGCTAAAGCCGCTAATCTATCATCTACAAGTCACTTATTGGCTAAAAAAGATAAATTGAAAAAAGCGGTTAAAAAAGTAGCAAGCAAATCATTTTCAGACATTGCTACTAGTGGACGTTCTTCAAGTAGTGCTGCCGTTGTAGCAAGCGCATCACAAAATCAAGAATCAGTGGGTTCAACTATTAATAATCAAATAACAATTCATTACGTAGACACAAAAGGTAATGTAATTGCTCCAGACAAAGTTATCAGCGGTAATGTTGGTGAAAAATATACTACTTCACCAAGAGAATTTACCGACTATGTGCTAGATTCACAACCTAAAAATGCAACCGGCACTTTTAGCAATGATAAGCAAAACGTAACTTATGTTTATCACAAGATGACCCCTGCTGAAGCTGCTAAACAAGCGGAGCATTTTCCAGGAGATGGAAATGATGTAGTTGGGATTGGCATTGACGAAAGCGGAGCTGGCGTAATCGCCGATGATGTCGCTGCCGGCAAGCATGCTCCCCATAAAAAGGGACACAAAAAGCATCGGGCAGCGAGTAAGGCTAAAAAGGCGATTCAAAAAATCAAAGTAAGTAATCGTACTCGTGCTTTTGGCGTAAATTCACCCTCCTCTACTCAAAAAAATAGTAGTTCAGTGCAAGAATTACCTCATACGGGCACTAATGATCACTCCAAAGCAATCGCAATGGGTCTAGGATCGGTTGCAATAATTGGAAGTCTTGCCGGGGGCTGGTATACCCGCAAGAAAATCATGTAGCCTTACGCTATACTAATACCACTTTTCAGAACTATCTTAAAACGAACTAATTAATGCACGTACATTCAATGAAAAATTGAGTGTACGTGTTTTTTTGCCCATTTTTTCTTCAACTACGAGGTAATTTGGCTAAATTTGCCTTCAGAAAAAAAATTTTAAAATAACTTTTGTTTTTATTCGTTAAAATAATTAGACATTAAACAAAATTAACTAAAATTTCAATTACTTTTTCCATTTATCTATATGTGAACATAAATTGCGTCACAATCTCGAACTATATTTTATATAAATAACACTTCTACTAATTAAATTAACAATTTCACAAAGTCTACAAAATGAAAATTCGTATTTTCCGCTTTGCTGAGCCTTATTAAGGATAACGCCAATATTGTTTTCACTTGTAAAGTAAGATAAATAAGTTTTATAGTGAATGCGTTTCATAAAAAAACAATTTAGATCAACAGGCAGTGGTATATACCGCTGTTACCAGCAATTCTTTAAACTTTTAATAACATAAGCTATTTATGTTAAATAAATAATTATAATTTTCTGTTAGTTTATACTATACTTTTGGTCATAAAAATGCTAAAATGAATTCATCATAAAGTTAATTTATATGACAAGTGTTTCTTGATTATTCGAAAGAAATAGAGAAGTAAAGTATATAAAATGAATAACAAAATAACTAAATATCAACAAACGGGAAAATTACTACTTAGTGCTGTTGCGATTGCAACTTTAGGTGTATCTTCAATTAACGTGACTTCCGTTAAAGCTGATACTGCAGCTCCAAGTCACTTAAAAGCTAAAAAGTCCTTAGGTCCGACTGCATCAAAGACTTTTGTTTTAAAAGCTGCTCCTGAAGACTTTGCCGTTTCAAAGGCTGCTAGCACCGCTTCTGCTGGTACGAAAAAGAAAAAAGCCAATAAAAAAGGTCCCAAAACAGCCTCCAAAACCTTTGTTTTAGAAGCTGCTCCTGAAGATTTTGCTGCTTCAACTGTCTCCTCTGCTCCTGGTAATGTTGTTGTGCATTACCGTGACAGTACCGGTAAAACCTTGGCACCTGACCAATTTTTAAAAGGTAAAGTGGGTGCTAACTATACTGCAACTGCACAAAATATCGCAGGCTATACTCTAACTACTAAGCCAAGTAATGAAACTGGCATCTTCACCGATAAATTGCAAAATGTAACTTATGTCTATGACATTGACGGCGCAATTGTTGATGGTGATGCAATTGGTATCGGTCTTGCCGAAGCTGGTGCTGGAGTTAAAGTTGATCCAGAAACAAAAGTAAGTAAGACTGCTGCAGCTACTGGTAAAAAAGTAGCTAAGTCTGCTCCTGTTGCAAACTTTAAGGGTAAGAATGCAACGCAAAAAGCAGCTGTAATTGCAGGCAACGATTCAGAACATCGTTTGCCACAAACTGGTGCAGACAACAGTTCACATGCGGAAGCGTTAGGACTGGGATTCCTATCAATATTTGGAGGTTTGATAGGTGCATGGTTCAGTCGAAAGGGAAAAACTGAATAGGTAGCCAGTATATTTTTATGATATTGATGGAGTAAAAAAATTAACTAAACAAAATATCTTATTAACAACTGGCTGCTTAGTTTTCTTTTTTACATAGCTTCCTTAAGACTAGATAAAAGATTTTATTCTACGTTTTACACTAGGATACTCATCCATGAATTCAAAAAGCGATTTATCACTAAGATAGATCGCTTTTTTTATGCACAAAAAAGCTAGTTAATCTATAATTGTAAATTTACTTAAATTAACTATATGTATTATATTATCAATATAATTAATGTACAATTCAGCAAAACGTATACCTTTTGTATAAAAACAGGATTAATTCTGATTATTGTTATTTAAAATAGCGAATTATCTTAAGACTAGTTCAACAGTATTAAGCGTTTCTTTGTGATTTTAAAAACAAATAGTTTGATGCTATAAATTATTTTTATTTTTAATATTGATTTCACTTATATGCAAATATATAATGCTCATTAAATATAAACTAAATATGAGGTACATTATATGAAAAAGTCAAATAATTTGTACGGTCAAAAAGGCAAAGTCTTGTTTACGAGTGCTGCTGCCATCGCACTTAGCCTTGTTGCTGCTAATCCCGATAAAGTTAGCGCTGCAACACAACCTACTAATCAAGCTGCTAAAAAGACCGCTAATATAGCTAAAAAACGAGTTACCAAGAAAGCTGCTATTCAACCAACAACTTTAACTACAGAAAATTCTTCTGAAGCTGTGCCGAACGATTCTTCTAATGAAGAAGAAAATAGTCCTGCCACCGACAAAAATGAAGTTGAGTCTAGTAGCGACCCTTCAGCTACAGAATCTAATGACACGCCCGCTAAGATTGAAAAACGCGACAGTGCTCCTGCCGAAAGAACTGTTTCGGGTCAAGTCAATGGCCTTAACTTAAGCTATAACCAAGATACTGACGAGTTATCAATCAATGGTGGAGCAATGGTCGATAACAACGGAAATACTGGCGGAATTAGCCAGTGGATAATCAATGGTAACGATGGTACAAATATTCCTCTCGCAAAAACCAAAAAAATAAGTATTACAGCTGCAACTAAACTGAGTGGTTACGCTACAAGCGGATTTTTCAGTAATTTTGCGGAATTAACTGAGATTACTGGTCTGAATCTGCTCGATACTTCCCAAGCAACCAGTATGGCTAGTATGTTTGCCAACTGTCCCAAACTCACCAGCCTTGATTTATCCAGCTTAGTTACTTCAAATGTTACAGACATGGCTTATATGTTTCAAGACTGTCCTAGTCTCAGAAAGGTCAATCTACAGGGCTTTGATACTGGACAAGTTATTGACATGACCAGTATGTTTAAAGGTGACTCCGCCTTAACTGCTATTAACCTGTCCAGCTTTAAGACGCCGAAATTGCAAATGGTTCCGTCCATGTTTCAAGGATGTTCGGCCTTAACCGAATTTACTTTCCCTTCTACTACTCCCAGTTTAACGGCAACATACAGTATGTTTCAAGACTGCACTAGCCTAAGAAGGCTTGACATTAGTATGCTTGATTTAGTAACTTCTAAATTTATGAACGGAAATACAGCCAGTGATAAAATGTTGGGCAACTTACCTAATCTCAGTACGTTAGTTCTTGGCTCTAAAACTGCATTGTGTACCCAATATCAATCACCAATTGATTGGAGCCATGGTCTTGATAGTACAGGGGGGATTGCACTTGATTCTAACGATAAAGAACCATGGCGACAAGTTGATACCGCTCATGGCGGTACTGTGTTTGAGCCGAAAGGCAAAGTTGATTTGTCACTTAAAGACTTGACTGAATTATACGCTTTCTTTGCTAGTGAAGAATTTAAAGATTTTCCTACTGACACTTATGTCCGTCTAAGTGAACCAATCACTTTACACCACGTGGATGAAAATGGTAAGTCAATTATGTCCGATACCGTATTTCGTGGCCCGATTGGCGATAGCTACAGTCTTAATGCCGAACAAATTCCTGGCTATAACCTTGTGGGCGGTGATAAAACTTTTTCCGGCAACTATAATACGTCCCGTGAAGTTACTGCTATTTATGCGAAAATTCCTGCAGCTGTTACTACTCCAGTCCAAGCTGCTGATGTAACTGTCCATT
This sequence comes from Lactobacillus sp. B4026, assembly GCF_026535825.1. Classification (NCBI taxonomy): domain Bacteria; kingdom Bacillati; phylum Bacillota; class Bacilli; order Lactobacillales; family Lactobacillaceae; genus Lactobacillus; species Lactobacillus sp. B4026. The sequence continues at coordinate 108,905 of NZ_JAFNPD010000004.1, read as the reverse complement.
ACCAAGATGAAAATGGTAAAACCATTGCCCCTGATGAAGTACTTAAAGGTAATGTTGGCGATGGTTATATTTCGATGGCAAAGACCGTTTCTGGCTACACGTTAAAGGCCCGTCCTGACAATGCCACCGGCTTCTTTTCTGCTAGCCCACAATCAGTAACCTATGTTTATGCTCAAGAAGGTACTGCTGGTGCGGCTGAAATTGCCTCAAACGGTAAAGGCAAGAACGGTAAAAAAGGCAAGAATGGTAAAACCTTAAACCTTAAACCAACTGCTAAAGGTAAAACCAATTCACGCCTCGGTCTTGTACCAACTGGCGTGACCCAACAAACCTCTTCCGCTAGCTCCTCCCAAGCTAGCACGGCAAGCAGTTCTGACCCTAGCCATCTACCGCAAACAGGTACTGATAAAAAGACGCAAATTGCCGTTATTTCAGCAGGTGCGGCATTATTGCTTAGCAGCTTAGCAGGCATTTGGTTTAGTCGCAAGAAAAACTAAATATTAAACTAAGAAAGCCAATTTTTATGACGAATTTGGCTTTTTTCTTTTCCCATATAAATTTTAAAGTCTTTCATTAATTTAACCTTAAGCTTAAAATAAGATATTAATTACAATTTATAGTATTAAAGGAGATACCATGGGACTTAACAAACCACTTTTATTTGCGCTTAGTGATGCACCGACCGGACAACGAAATCTAATTACCGATGTGGCTGGCGTGACCGTTGGTCATAAAACAATTGTTACTGATCGTTTGCAAACAGGTGTAACCGTCATCAAGCCTTGCCAGGATAATATTTTTCGTGAAAAAATGCCGGCAGCTGCACATGTTATCAACGGCTTTGGTAAAAGCACTGGTTTAGTTCAGATAGAAGAACTGGGTACAATTGAAACACCGCTAGTCTTAACTAATACTCTAAGTGTCGGAACCGCCACTACTGCTTTAGTGAAAAGAATGCTTGCTGAAAATCCAGAAATCGGCTTGACAACGGGTAGTGTTAATCCGATAGTAATGGAATGCAATGACAGTAGTATTAATCATATTCGCGATTTAGGCGTTACTGAAGAAGACGTTAACGAGGCCTTTGCGGCTGCTTCGTCTGAATTTGCTGAAGGTGGCGTAGGCGCTGGTACTGGAATGCGCTGCTATGAGCTTAAAGGCGGCATCGGTTCTGCTTCACGCAAAATTAAAATTGATGACCAGACTTTCACAATGGGCGCTTTAGTCATGTCTAATTTTGGCCTCAGCACCGACTTAAATATTTACGGTCGGGCAATTGGCAAAAAGATTGTTGATAATAAAGATAGTAAAGAAAAAGGTAGTATTATCACGATTATTGCAACGGATATTCCATTTAATTCGCGTCAATTAAAAAGAATCGCTAAACGTTCTAGTATCGGCATTACTCGCAGCGGTTCATTTAGTGGTAATGGCAGTGGCGAAATTACACTGGCCTTTTCAACTGCAAACCGGGTTAGTCATTTCCCTGAACATGAATTGAGCTCGATTCAAGCAATTACTGATGATAAGATTGACCGCTACTTCAGAATTACTGTCGATATTGTTAATGAAGCTATCCTAAGTTCACTAGCTCATGGCAAAACCACGCCAGACCGTGATGGTAAACCGCTATTAGGCTTAAAAGATGCACTTGCTCAATTAGGTAACGATCAAGATGCGCTAGCTTTACGCAATGAACTAGGGATTTAATTAGATACCGGTAACAAAATCTACTGAAGCTGCACCATGTTATAATTTGACTAGCATCTCAAGTTAACGCTTACAAGTGGGAGGAAAAATATGACACCTTGGTGGAAAAACGCAGTTATCTATCAAATTTACCCTAAATCATTCCAAGACAGCAATGGTGACGGTATTGGCGACCTAAACGGGATTATTAACCACCTAGATTATTTACAAAAATTGGGAATTGATGCCATCTGGCTCTCACCCATTTATCAGTCACCTGGCGTTGATAACGGTTATGATATTTCTGATTATCAGGCCATTGACCCGCAATATGGGACCATGGCGGATTTAGACAGGCTGATTGCAGAAGCCAAAAAAAGAAATATCCGCATTATTATGGATCTCGTGGTTAACCATACCTCTGATCAGCACCAATGGTTTATTGAAGCACGGAAAAGTAAAAATAATCCTAAGCGTGATTTTTACATTTGGCGTGATCCTATCAATGGGCACGAGCCTAATGACTTAACTTCTAATTTCTCTGGTTCTGCGTGGCAATATGATCAGACAACTGGCCAATACTACCTCCACTTTTTTGCTCCTGAGCAGCCTGACTTAAATTGGCAAAATCCTGAATTACGACAAAAAATTTATGAGATGATGACTTTTTGGCTTGATAAGGGCATTGGCGGTTTTCGCATGGATGTAATTGAGCTAATTGGTAAAGAGCCTGATCGCAAGATTGACGCAAATGGGCCCAAATTGCATCCCTACTTGCAAGAAATGAACCAGAAAGTATTAGCCAATCGTGATATCATGACCGTTGGCGAAACATGGAGCGCCGATTTAGAAACAGTTACTAAGTATTCAGACCCAGCACGGCATGAGCTCTCAATGGTCTTTCAGTTTGAGAATCAGCAAGTTGACCAGCAGCCAGGCAAAGAAAAGTGGGATCTTGCCCCCTATCGACCAGCTGCTCTTAAAAAGATTTTGCTTAAATGGCAAACGCAACTAGACTACCGCCATGCTTGGAATAGTCTTTTTTGGGAAAATCATGATCTTCCCCGTGTCATCTCGCGCTGGGGCAGCGACACTACTTACCGCGTGCAATCAGCGAAGATGTTCGCGATTGCCCTCCATTTAATGCGCGGCACGCCGTATATTTATAATGGTGAAGAAATTGGGATGACCAATTATCCGGTTAAAGATATCGCTGAAGTTGCAGACCTTGAAAGCATCAATATGTATCATGACCGACTTCAAAAGGGCTATTCTAAACAAGAGCTCCTTAATGCAATTAATGCCAAAGGTCGCGACAACGCTCGGCGGCCAATGCAATGGTCGGATCGGCTGCAAGCCGGTTTTACCAGTGGTGAGCCCTGGCTTAAAGTTAATCCCAATTACCAGCAAATTAATGTTCAAGCCGCTTTAGCTGATCCTAATTCTATTTTTTACACTTACCAAAAACTAATTCGTTTGCGCCATGAAAACGCAATTGTTGTTACAGGCTCATTTAAGCCGCTAACAACTTCTGCTGATGTTTTGGCATATTACCGCGAATTAGGCGATCAGCGCTGGCTAATTGTTGCTAATCTTAGTGAAAATAAAGCGCAATTTACTGCACCAGATCAGCTTAAACAGGTTTTACTCAGTAACTATTGCGCTCCGCAAACTTTACAGGCACTTACCTTAAAACCATATGAAGCCTTTGCTGCAATTGTTAACTAAGTTAAATAAAAACTCGTGAACTTGATAAAAACCGTCTACTAGTTAGCAGATGGATAATCATTCACGAGTTTTTTTTATTTGGCTAGTTCTTTTTGATAAAGCTGAAATGTTGCGTTGTCAAAAGCACACATCGTAACTTCCATCTTAGCTGAAGGATTTTGCTTTAACCAGTCTTTTACTGCTGCAAATGCAATTTCAGCTGCCCTTTTTGCAGGAAAACCGTAAGCACCAGTTGAAATAGCCGGAAAGGCAATACTGTGTAAGTTATTCTGCTTGGCTAAAGATAGCGAATTAAGGTAACAAGCGCGTAAAAGCATATTATCGGTAGGTGAACCCGAGTAAATCGGTCCAACTGTATGAATCACATGCTTAGCAGGCAGGCGATAACCCCGGGTAATTTTCGCTTGACCGGTCTCACAACCATGAAGTCCGCGACACTCCTGAAGTAAGTCGGGGCCAGCTGCTTGATGAATTGCGCCATCGACACCGAGTCCACCAAGAAGCGAGTTATTGGCAGCATTGACGATCGCATCTACGGCTAATTTGGTAATATCTCCCTGCATAATTTTAATCATTAGCTCACCTTCTTTTTCAGTTATATTTTACCGCAATTAAAAATCTTGGACGTAAACAAAAAGTGCGACTACCTATGGTCGCACTTTGCGTTTTTGATTGTAAATTAACCTTTTTCGGCACCAGCGGTAATGCCATTAACATAAAATTTTTGCATGAAGATAAACAAAATTGTGATTGGAATGGCAATAATAACACAGCCGGCCACAAATTCTGCAAAGAATTGAGTTGCATTGCCCTTGGTATTATGCACCATATTGTACAAGCCATAGGCAATTGTATATGTTTTGGGATTACCCGAAGTCGATAAAATAATACCGGAGAAAATGAAGTCAGTCCACGGAGCAATAAATGCCGTCAAAGCAGTGTAGACAATCATTGGCTTTGCTAAAGGTAAATCAACGTTAGTAAAAATCTGCCACTTGGTTGCCCCATCAATTTCAGCTGCTTCATCAATTGAGAACGGCACCGTATCGAAGAAGCCCTTGGCAACATAGAATCCTAGTCCGGCACCACCAACATAAACTAGTAGTAGTCCACCCAGATTGAGCATGTTCAGTCCCTTTAAAATATAGTAAAGAGCAATCATCGACATGAAACCGGGAAACATGCCCAATATCAGGGCAATTTGCATAAACGGTTTACGAAATGAAAAGCGTAATCGAGATAATACATACGCCACTGAAATAGTTAAAAAGGTTGAAATAATCATTGATAAAATTGAGATAATCAACGTATTAATAATCCAATTAACTAATGGATACTGGGAATTGGTAAAAATACCAATATAATTATCAAACGTGAACTTATCTGGCCAAAAAGTCGAAACAAAGCCAGTATCATTGTATGAGAAGCTCGCTAAAATAATCCAAATGATTGGTAAAATCCAGACAATCGCCAAGATAATTAATAAAAGATAACGGAAAAATAGCGAAAGGCGTTTTTGATTTTGATAAGATTTCATCTTTAGCCCTCCTTAAAAGCATTGGTATGACGATAAGCCAGCAGCGAAAAGACGGCACTAATAATAAAGATTAAAATACCTAAAACTGCCGAGGCATTGTAGCGCTGCTCTTGACCAAATGTCAGATTGTACAGCCAAGTTACCAGCAAGTCTGTTGAACCTGCCCCGTTATAGCGATTATTCATTGGCGCACCACCAGTTAGCAGGTAAATGACATTAAAGTTATTAATATTGCCGATAAATTGCTGAATTAAGGAAGGAGCCATCACGAAAAGAATCTGCGGAAAAGTAATTGATTTAAAAATCTGCATTGCGTTAGCACCGTCCATTTTAGCAGCCTCAATTTGATCTGTCGGCAGGTTTTGAATAATAGCAGTGGATACTAACATTGAAACTGGAATACCAATCCACATGTTAACGATAATAACCGTAATCCGCGCTACCAAGGGCGAAGCCTGACTATCAATGAAATGAATTGGGTGAGCTATCATGCCAATATTCATCAAGATATTATTGAGCGCACCCTGATAATCAAGAAATTGTGCCATCATCAGTAAAGAAACAAATTGTGGCACAGCCCAAACAATTACAAAAATTGTTCGCCAAAAGCCTTTATGCTTAATGCCCTTTGATTCAATTAACAGTGCCAATAAAACGCCAAAGAAGAAAGTCGTTGCTGTAGCGGCTATTGCCCAGACAATTGTCCAGCCTAAAACTGGGAAAAAGGTACCGGATAAGTCCCCGCTAATCACACTTCCAAAAGCCTGGAAACCAGTCCAAGAAAAAGCGATGGGATGCTGCCGGTCATAGTTCGTAAAAGCCATTGAGATCATAAAGATTGTTGGCAAAATGGTAAAACACAGAATTCCTAAAATAGGAAAAGCCATTAACGTATCGTGCAACCGTGAATCAAACAAACTTGCTAGCTCTTCTTTATTAGTTAAAATGTGTTTGCCATCACGACTCAAGACGTAATTCTTTCTGGTCGACCGCAAGTTAACGATATAAAGATAAATCATTGCAATACAGATAATGACAGCAAGGAGCCCAAATAACAGAATTAACACCGAATTTGACGGCTGCTTAGTGATATAAACGCCTTGGGCACTATCATAAACTACTTTTTTGGTCTTATTTTCTCCCAGAGTAGTCAGCATACTAATTGCCGATATTCCGCTAAAAATAAACCAGATAATAAATGCAACTTCTGCTAATAACAGTGTTAAGCCCTTAACCCACTGCTTATTCTCAAGGGCATTGCTACCCATAATAAAGAAGGACAATTTGGTTGCAATACTGCCTTTAGACCAAACCTCACGAAAAGTTGCCTTAACAGCAGCATGCTTTTTCTTTTTAAACATAATTTCTCCTCTTCCTGAGCAAAAAGGTTGGACGCTGCCTGCCCAACCTTTAGTGCTTAAGATTAACTATTTCTTTTCAGAAGCCTTGGCCAATTTAGCAAGTTGAACCTTATATTGTGCTGGTTTAACTTTGCCGTCATAAGCACCGTTAACTAGAGGAGGAACATCATTCCAGAAGACTGACATTTGTGGTAATTTTGGCATCAAGACTGAGTTGCCTGGTTTAGACATTTCAATTACCGCATCAGCCACTGAATCCTTCTTCACAGCTGGATCGTTAATTGCTTCTTTAAGAACTGGAATTTGCCCAGCTTCCTTATGAGCGATTAATTGTGCTTTCTTATTTGTGATGTAAGCAGCCAATTCTGAAGCAGCTTTTGGATTCTTGGTGTGAGCATTAACTGCAAAACCTTCGATTCCAAGGAATGCCTGCATTTGAACTGACTTACCGCCAACTTCAATCATTGGATACTTCGCAACCGCAAAGTTCTTGCCTAGAATTTTCTTGATATTGGCAGCATTCCAAGGACCATCTAAAATAGCTTGCGCATTACCCTTCTTCAATTGGTTTAATGCGTTTGAAGTCTGCATTACGCCCTTGTTATTTCTTTGTTCAGCGTACCATTTCAGTGCATTAACACCCTTTTGTGAATTAAACGTTGAGCCCTTTAAATCTTCACCGCTGTCACCATACAACTTTGTACCAGCTGAAAAGAAGACTGGCCACATAACATAAGCGTTAGTAAAGTCCGTTGCAACAACACCTTTAGAAGTTAAGGTTTTCCAATTTTTGACATCATTAGCAGATAACTTAGACTTATCGTAATAAATTGTCTGTGCCTGTTGTGCGTATGGATAGGCATAAATTTTTCCTTTCCAGGTTACTCCCTTAGCAGCAACGGCAATGTAATTAGCCTTGATATTGCTGGTATCTTTTGGTGAGAGCGGGTTAATGTAACCTGAGTCTGCCATTTGTCCCAATTGGTCGTTAGGTGCTTCAAAAACATCAGCAGCTTTTGATGGGTCCTTGCCGACATCAGTTTTGGCATTAGCTGAACCAGTTGGATTTTGCGTAACGCGAACAGTGATATTTTTATGCGATTTAGTAAAATCACTAGCAATTTTCTTATAATATGACACTTGATTAGTATCAACCCAGAGCGTCAATTTCGTATTTTGGCTGCTATTTCCGCTTGATGATTTTGAATCATTATTTGAGCAAGCTGCAAGAGACATTGCCGCTAAAATTGCTGTACTACCTAATGCTACTTTCTTCCAAATTTTCATGTTATTTACCTCCTAATTTAAAACAACATGCTTTTTTATTTTCAGTTTCCATTTGGCAACTGAATTTATTCCCTAATTAACGATTGCCAGCGTGGTGTCTTGATCAAAAAAGTGGGCCTTGTTGAGGTCAAATCCCATCTTGACTTGATCACCGGGTTGGTAAAGATCCCGCGCATTAATATTGGCAACGAATTCCGTATCAGCAACTTTTTGGTAAAGCTGAATTGTTGCCCCTAGTAATTCGGACACAACGACCGTCGAATTAACCACCGCGTTCGGCCAAGTTTCGAGAAACGCTTCTTCAGCGTGAATATCTTCAGGTCTAATGCCCAAAATCAAATCACGGTCGTTATAGCCTTTCTTTTCGAGCAATTTTGCTTTCCCCTCAGGTATTCCCATGTCAATGCCGCGATTATCAGTCACACGCCCATTATGATAATGGACATTAAAGAAATTCATCTGGGGCGAACCGATAAAGCCTGCTACGAATTGATTAACGGGATGGTTATATACTTCTTGCGGGGAACCAATTTGCTCAACTTTACCAACCGACATTACAACTACACGGTCAGCTAAAGTCATCGCCTCTGTTTGATCGTGCGTGACGTAAATCGTTGTTGTACCTAAATCCTGATGCAGCTTGGCAATTTCGGCCCGCATTGATACCCGCAATTTTGCATCCAGGTTGGATAAAGGCTCATCCATTAAAAAGATGGGTGCATCCCGCACGATTGCTCTACCTAAAGCTACCCGCTGTCTTTGACCGCCAGATAGCTCAGCTGGTTTTTTATCCAAGTATTCTTTCAGGTTCAAAATTTCAGCTGCATGTTGCACCCGCTGATCAATTTCACTTTTCTTGTAATGACGCAGCTTTAGCCCAAAGGCCATATTGTCGTAAATTGTCATGTGCGGATAAAGCGCGTAGTTTTGAAATACCATGGCAATATGGCGGTCCTTTGGCGCTACATCGTTCATTACCTGATGATCAATCTCGAGTGTGCCCTTGCTGATATCTTCCAATCCGGCAATCATCCTTAAAGTAGTCGATTTACCACAACCAGAAGGCCCAACAAAGACGATAAATTCCTTATCTTTGATATGTAAATCAAAGTCCTTCACAGAATACTGGTCATTACCCTCATATTTTTTGCATAGATGGTTTAAATCAACTTCAACCATTCTTTTTACCTACCTTCTTAACTAGCTGTTTATATAAGCAGCCACGATCTTGTCTAACTGCAAGTCTTTGGTTGAAGCGACAAGATAGTCGGCCTCTTTCAACACGGTGCGGTCGCCAATACCAACGGCAAATTGCCCGGCCGCTTTAATTGCAGCAACCCCAGCTGCGGCATCTTCAAAACTGATCACTTCACTCGCCTTTAAGTGCAAAAGTTGTTGCGCCTTTTGATAGATTTCCGGATCTGGCTTGCCCTTGTTAACCGTTGCCGCATCGACAATGCCAGCAAACTTACTGGCAATCTTCAATTTGTGCAATATTTTAGGCGCATTTTTCGAAGCCGAAGCAATGCACATTTTTAAATTGGCCTCTTGTGCATTCGCGAGTAGTTGCGGAATGCCAGGTAAAATGTCTTTCGGCGTCATCGTATCTACTTGCTGTAAGAACTTCTCGTTCTTAGCTGCTGCAAACTGCATTTTCTGCTGCTCAGTATATTGATTAGTTTGATGACCATATTGCAAGATTAAATCTAGGGAATCCATGCGAGAAATTCCTCGTAACGAGTTCAGCTGCTCATTTGTCAGTCTAATTCCTAATTCTTTAGCTAAATCATTCCAAGCGGCTAAATGAAACTTCGCTGAATCTGTCAAAACGCCGTCTAAATCAAAAATCAAACCTTTAAGCATGCCACTTCACCTTCTTTCAATTCAACCTGTTGGTCTTTAACCATGACTGTGAGCTGCTTGCCACTAATCAAATCAAGCTTAACTTCATCATGGCTAACGGCTACTTTAATTAAACGATTACGGTAGTTAAGTTTGAAACTATAATTCTGCCAGTTATCGGGAACGAACGGATTGAACTTTAGCTGCTCTTTGTCATAACGCATTCCCGCAAAGCCTTGAACAATTGCAAGCCATGAACCGCTCATTGAAGTTATATGTAGTCCATCGGCAGTATCATTATTGTAGTTATCAAGGTCTAATCTGGCTGTTCGTTCATAAAGAGCAACCGATTGTTTCTTTTTACCTAATTCAGCCGCTAAAATTGAGTGAACACAAGGCGAAAGAGAACTCTCATGAACGGTGAGTGGTTCATAAAAATCAAAGTTGCGCTCCTTTTCTTCTTTAGTAAAGCGATCATCCAAATAGTAGATTCCCTGCAAGACATCTGCTTGCTTGATAAACGGTGAACGAAGGATTTTATCCCAAGACCAATGCTGGTTAATTGGACGTTCAGTTGCCGGAATTTCCTTTGCTGGCTGCAAATCTTTGTCTAAAAAGTCATCTTGCTGTAAAAAGATGCCGCGTTCATGATCTTCCGGCAAATACATATTAGCGATAATGTCCTGCCAGTTAGCTTTTTCCTGTTCACTAACGTGAACCCTCTTTTGGGCGGCGGGATCAGCTAGGGGCAGGCGCTCTAAGGTGTATTGCAAAACCCATTGCGCCATCAGGTTAGTGAACCAGTTATTGTTGACATTATTTTCATACTCATTCGGCCCGGTTACACCGTGCATGACATACTTTTGCCGCCATTTTGAATAGTGAACCCGGTCTGCCCAAAAACGTGCTGTTTCAACTAAAACATCCATTCCCTCGTTTTTAACATAAGACTCATCCCCGGTATAACTGGTATAACGCTTAATTGCAAATGCAATATCAGCGTTACGGTGAATTTCTTCAAAGGTAATTTCCCATTCATTGTGGCATTCAAGACCGTTAAAGGTCACCATTGGGAAAAGCGCACCCTTTAACCCAAGATCTTTAGCATTCTGATAGGCTCCTGCCAGCTGATCGTGCCGATATTGAAGTAGCGCCCTCGTCACGTTTGGCTTAGCCACGCATAAATACATCGGGAAAATAAAGGCTTCAGTATCCCAGTAAGTCGCACCACCATACTTTTCGCCGGTAAAACCCTTGGGACCAACATTGAGTCGTTTATCTTCACCATAGTAAGTCATAAACAGCTGTAAAATATTGAACCGAATTCCCTGTTGGGCCAAATCATTACCGGTGATTACCACGTCACTTTTTTCCCACCGTCTTTGCCAGATAGCAGTATGCTCAGCTAGATTTTCGGTAAAGCTCTTGGCCTGCAAGCGTGTCATCAATTCGGCGGCTTTTTGAGCTTGTATTTCCGGCTCAACATCGCGACTAGTAACAACAATTACATCTTTTTCAAGGTTATAGCTATCACCGGAATTGAGGTCAACCGTTAACTTTTCACTGAGTCCAGCTTCAGTTGTTGTGACCATTCCTTTGACAAAATGATTGTTATGCCGCAATCCCTGCTTTAAAAGAACTGTAAATTGCGGAACTCCATATGGATTGGGGATTGTTTTAACCTGAATCGTGCGCTGATCGCTATCTTCACCACAGCTTTGCCAGAAATGCTCATTGTAGTTGCTGTCTTCATTAGTAACCGTGCCATCCAGCGTTGCTGTAAAGGTAATTTTGGCTTTCCCCGTTAAGACTGTCGCCACAACGTTAATCAGTGCCGCTTCTTTTTGTTTAATATGTAAAAAACGTTGAAATTCAAACCTAACCGTGGTCGTTGTTCCCAAATAAGTAAAGCTCCGCGTCAAGAGGCCTTGATGCATATCCAGTGAATAAGAAAAATCTTTGATCTTGCTGGTTGCTAGATCCAGCTTTTCGCCGTTAATATTAATGCCGATGCCAATAAAACTGGGGGCATTGATGGACTTGCCAAAGTACTTGGGATAACCATTTTTCCACCAGCCCACTCGTGTCTTATCCGGAAACCAAACTCCAGCCAAGTAGGTTCCTTGCAAGCTATCACCTGAATAACCCTCTTCAAAATTACCACGCATCCCCATGTAATCATTACCAATTGACGTAATGCTTTCCTGCAGACGTTTATCTGCCGGATTAAACTCATGCGTAGTAACTTGCCAAGGATTAATCTCAAAAATCCGTTTCATCTGCTTATCTCCTCTTGTGCGGTTTTGTTTACGCTTTCATTATTCGCCAAAATGGAGCATCTTTGCAATCCAAAATCCTCTGTTAACGGTATCAAAATAATTACGAAAAAAGCAGCAGGCTTTCTTTGCCTGCTGCTCAGATATTATTCAACTTCAATTGCAATTCCCTTGGGCTTTAACAATCCATTGGCAAAGTTTTGCTGTAAGATTGCTTGCCCCTTAAGTGCGATATTTTTGGTAGTTGTGTTGAAATATGCCGTAATTTTGACGTCTTTTGTCCGAACAACTTTAATTAAATCGGTTGCAGTAACAGTTAAAGATATTTCACCTTGGCCCAAGGTATCTGCGTATTTTTTCCGAAAGGCAATTAATTGCTGTACCTGCTGCCAAACTGCACTATTTTTCTTACTCCAATCCATCGGCTTACGGCAATCTGGATCATTTCCACCAGTCATGCCCATTTCGGTGCCGTAATAAATACATGGACTACCAGTCTGCATAAACATAAAAGTTAACGCCTGCAAGGCCAATTCTTGATCACCCTGTGCCAGCGTTAAAATTCGGGCGGTATCGTGAGAATCTAGCATATTCATCATGGCTTGGTTAGTGCTATCGCGATACAGCATTAACTGATCAGTTAGCGCCGCAACCAATGCTTGCGCCGTTTTTGTTTTCTTAAAAAAGTGCTCCTCAATCTGCAAAGTATACGGATAATTCATTACAGCAGTGAACTCGTCGCCATTTAGCCATGGCCTAGCGCTGTGCCAGATTTCACCAACAATGTAAAAATCCGGCTTAATAGCGGTCAGAGCAGCATGAAATCTGCGCCAAAAATGATGATCAACTTCATTTGCCACGTCAAGCCGCCAAGCATCAATGTCGAAATATTTTACCCAGTAAGTGGCAATTTCTAAGAGAAAATCCTGCACTGCCGGGTTGGCGGTATTAAGTTTAGGCATGCTTGGTTCAAAGGCAAAAGTATCATAATTGGGCATTGCTTTTTGACCAGCTTGAATAGGGTTAACCGGAAATTGATTAATGTGAAACCAGTCAGCAAATTTTGATTTCGCTCCGTTTTTAACTACATCTTGCCACTGCAATGATTGACTCCCTAGGTGATTAAAAACGGCATCAAGCATCACGCGCATCCCCCGCTTATGTGCCTGCTCAACTAGCTCGGCAAAAAGCTGTTTGTCACCAAAAGCAGGATCAATTTCTAAATAGTCAATCGTGTCGTATTTATGATTGGAACTTGCCTTAAAAATGGGGCAAAGATATAGTCCTGTAACGCCCAATTCTTGCAAATAATCTAAATGGTCGATGATTCCCTGCAAATCGCCGCCATAATAATCTTCTCTTCCGGGATGATCACTAGGCTGCCATTTTTTCGTTCCCTGCGGGTCGTTATTTGTATCCCCGTTAGCAAAACGTTCCGGGAAAATTTGGTACCAAACCGTCTGCTTTACCCATTGAGGTACCGTTGTCATGTCAATTGTGTGCAAATAGGGTAATTTAAAATAGCTGCTGTCAGCGTTCAGATTTTGCGAATTAAAGCTGCTAATTCCGCGATCGCCGACGATAACATGGCTGCCGTCTTTACCAATCACTTCAAACGTATACTTAAGGCGCCGGTAAGGGGCCTTTAAAGTTACACCCCAGTGATCACTCACTTGTCCGTGACCCAGTAATTTTAAGTCCGCTTTTTTATCTGTCTTAGTATCCAGATAATTATCGGTATAATGAACAATTATCTTGGCAACATCATTTTTTGCGCTATGAAACCGGATTCGAACGTGGTGCGGACTTATAACAAAGCAATCTTCACTTTCTGTTCGGTGCTTTAAGGCTGCTAATTGCATCTTTTATTCTCCTTTATTTACTTAAAACAACACCAGAATATGGCATCAGCACTAACTCGCCATCAGCCAAATAATATTTACCCGCAGTTAATTCTTCATGGTGATAAGCACGCGGAATTTTTATTCTTGTTTTTTGACTACTTAATGAAACAGCAATAAGCGCACTACTATTGCCCAGATCACGCTGATAGACATAACTGTCTTGACCAGTTTCCCGTAAATAAAAGCGGCCTGCCTGAAACAATTTTCTTTTCTTCAACGCAATCAATTGACGGTAAAAATTGAAGATACTGTCCGGGTCTGCTACTTCAGAACAAGCATCAACCTTAACCATTTTTTGGCCATCAAGCCACGGCTTAGTGGATGAAAAGCCAGCGTGCGGTTCATCAGTCCACGGCATTACTCCCCGAGCAGGCAATTTATGCGTTGCACTGACCATTTTTAATGCTTCTTGCTCACTTATTCCCATGCTCTTTGCTTGGGTAATAAATTGGGTAACCGTTTCGTCGGCAAACTCCTTGTCTGAAGTAAAAAGCAAATTTGGTAAACCCAGTTCTTCGCCATAATAAATAATCGGAATGCCGCGCTGCAAATACATCAACATTGCTAGGCTTTGGATCTGAATTCTGGTATGCGCCAGACGAGTTGCCATTCTTGGCATATCATGGTTATTCCAATAAAGGGTTGGTAACGAAATCTCTGCCAGAGTTTGCTGCCAGATAGCTTGCGTCTGCTTGAAGATTTGCCAGTCAAGCTCTTTTGGTTGATACTGCGCTGGTAAACGCGGATTAATTTTGCTCTCATCATCCGTGAAATAGCGAAAAGTAATCACACTATCTAGCAAACTATTTTTCTTACTTGTATAATCGGCTGCTAAGTTCACGTTTGCACTTGCTGCTTCGCCCAAGAGCAAGGCGTCAGGAAAGTCACGCTTTATTTGCTGACAAAATGGTTGCAGCCACTCTTGCACTTGGGGCAAGTTAGCAAAAAACGGTTCCGCAATAACTGGTTCAGCATCATTTGGTGCCGGAAAATTTTGACGCAAGTCAGCCTTGGCAATATGAATAAATGCATCTAGCCGAAGACCGTCAATTCCTTTAGCCAGCCAATATTCAGCAACTTGGATCATTTCCTGTCTGAGTGCCGGATTTGCCCAGTTTAAATCGGGCATGTGTTTATCAAACAAGTGAAAATATGACTGACCGCTATTTTTCGGGTCACTTTCCCAGACGCTACCGCCAAAGAAGCTGCCCCAATTATTTGGTCGCTTGTTGTTACTGCCCGCGAAAAGATAATAATTGCGGTACTTGCTTTTTGGATTATTAATCGCCTTTTGAAACCAAGGATGTTGATCGGAAGTGTGATTAAGTACCAAATCGAGGATAATTTTAATTTTTTCTTGATGCAGCTGCTTAATTAACTGCTCAAAATCTGCCATTGTTCCCATTGCAGGATCAATCGCAAAGTAATCTGCCACGTCATAGCCATTATCAACTTGGGGTGAAACAAAGATTGGATTGAGCCACACCGCGTTAATCCCCAGCTTTTTCAAATAAGGAATACGCTGTCTAATCCCATTCAGATCGCCAATCCCATCACCATTACTATCTTGAAAAGATTTGGGATAAATTTGATAAATTATTGCGTTATCATACCAATGCGTCATTTGCTTAATCCTCCAGCTGTAGTTTAGCGAAGAACTGCGGTTAGTTACAAGACAGTAGTGAATGTTACCGGTATCAAAAAATGGTTTTAGGTGGTAATTAACTATCTGCATATATTTTTTGGGCAAAGTATTGCATTTAAATGTTAAAAAGCTCACAATAACTTTGAAACTATTAAAAAATTATAAGAGGAGGAAATTTTGATGAAGATTAAAGCAGCTGTCGTTCAAAAAATGGGTAGCCAATTCGAAATTGAAGATGATATCGATTTACACGAAGTTGGCCCAACCGATTTGCAAATTCATATGGTTGCTACCGGTATTTGTCACTCAGATGAAGCCTTGCGCAAGGGTGATTCCAGTGTTGGTTATCCCGTAATTTTAGGCCATGAAGGCGCTGGAATTGTTGAAAAGGTCGGCAATCAAGTTAAAAACTTCAAAGTTGGCGATCACGTAATTTTGTCGTTTTATGCGGACGGAATTTGTGATAATTGTCTCAAAGGTATTCCTACTCAATGTCGCCACTACAGTGACTATAACTTATCAGGCGTCCGGGCTGATGGTGAAGATCATTTTCAAAAAAATGGTAAACGAATTTGTGACATGTTTAATCAATCATCCTTTACCACTACTACCGTAGTTGATCAGCGCAATGCAGTTAAAGTTGATAACAGCGTTGACTTACGTAAAGCCGGTCCTCTTGGCTGTGGTTATGTTACAGGTTCTGGAACCGTCTTTAATACTTTGCAACCTAAACCTGGCGATACAATTGCTGTCTTTGGTACGGGCGCTGTTGGTCTTGCTGCCATGATGGCCGGCTCAATTAGTGGCTGCACTAAGGTAATTGCAGTTGATGTTGTTCCTGAACGGCTAGAATTAGCTAAAAAATTAGGGGCAACAGCAGCAATTAACAGCAAGACAGATGACCCAGTTGCTAAAATAAAAGAGCTTACTAATGGCTATGGCGTCGACTGGACCGTTGATACTACAGGGATTAGCGGTGTAATCAAGAATGCAGTTGATGCCTTAGCACAAGGCGGCACCTGCGCGGCAATTGCAGTTACTGCTCAAAATCTCACTGTTTCTACTTGGAATGATCTATGTGTCGATGATAAAAAAGTTGTCGGCGTCAACATGGGGGACGCAATTCCACAAGTTGACATTCCACGACTGCTTGAATTTTATCAATTAGGTAAATTCCCATTTGACGAAACCGAAAAGTTCTACAAGTTTGAAGACATTAATCAAGCAAATGCCGATTCAATTTCTGGTAAGACGATTAAGCCCGTATTAATTATCGATCCAGATTACCAACCAGAATAGCTAATCTGTCATATGACAATACTAAAAAACGTTGAGAAAAAACTCTCAACGTTTTTTGGTTTAGTCTGAAAAATCGCTTTCTCCTCAAATCGAAATTCATGCATAAACCAAACAAGGTGCGGATCAGATCGATTTTTCAAACTATAAATTCAAACTAAATATTAACGTACGTAATCCCAATAAGAGCAAGAAAACTAGTACATTCTGTTTAACCACTGACAAGCGATATGTCATAACAAACACTAATACTAACCAGACTATTATCATTACCAACAATATTAATAGTGAACTAATAAGATTACTTATATCAAAAGCAGTTAAGTGGACTATGACAAATAAAAGTAAATACGAATATTCTTTAGGAGCTAAGCCCCTTATTAAAGCCTGCAACTTGGGTTTACGCACAATAATAAAAGATTCGATTGAATTTCTTTCCATTCGGGGCAGGATAATCGTGACATAATCAAAAACAAAATTATTAGCGCTTATTAATGCCAGTTTCATTGGACTTCTAATCCAGCCAAAACTTGCCTGCACCAATTGAGGTAACTTTAAATATACCGTATTCCAATTTTGCCTAGCCAGCAAAATGATTAACGCAGAAATAACGGCATAAATAGTGAAAGAATATTTTTTATTCATTAAGCAAAATTCCATTTTGTAGTGTTAAGTCCTGATCATAGTTAATCTCGTCAATTTGATCATGACTAGCAATTATTACTGTTTTATTTTCCTGTTTCAGTCGATTTAGGAGGGTCAAAAATTGCCCAATACTTTCTTGGTCAATACCGCGTGTGGGCTCATCAAGTAATATTATGTTTTGCTCCTCCATTACCGCTTGAATAATACCTACCTTTTGACGCATACCTACCGAATATTTCGCGATAGCCTGGGAATCATCAGGATCAAGCTCAAATTGTTGTAATAAATTTCTTACCCGCTTTTCATTAAAACGATGATTGAGGTTAGCTAGAAAATGCAAGTTTGTCATAGCAGATTCATATTCCAAAAAACTAGGATTTTCAATTAGTGCCCCTATGACATCACCATGATCTAGCTCTACTTTTCCACTATCCGCTTCTAACAAGCCAGTAACAATTTTAAAAATCGTCGATTTACCTGAACCATTAATTCCCGAGATATGAATTAGTTGGCCCGGTTTAGCAATCATAGATACGTTTTTTAAAACCGATTTACGACCAAATGATTTTTTAATTCCTGTAATTTTTAACATTTTGATCCTTCCTTAAAAGCCGCCTTGTATATGGTGTATAATGCGATAAACCTCATCATACATAGGACTATAATTTATTAAAAGTTTCTTCTCAATATAGTAGTGATATACCAAATCTAGGATAATCACTAAAATCAAGAATAAATATGGATAACGTGAATTATAAGCTCCCACCAATAGCCAGAACAAAAATAATAGGACAGCTATATGCAAAACTATCAGTGCTGTACCCAATAACGGATTGCCATACTTAAATAATGGATGATCTGAAAAGAAATACGGTACAAACAAGGCTACTAAAAATAGTGTGCAATATATTGTACCTAATTCCAGCAGCTTTAATATCATTAAATTTGTCTTTTGTCTGACGCCGACGAGTAATCTAATCCGGTGAAAGGTTAACACATGGTTATAAAATAAAATTAAAATTACTGGTTGTAGATATAACGAAACAAAACTTAAATTAAGGTATTCGTTTGGAAGTTCCATCGTCTTAGCGGGATTTCTTAATAAAAGATTTATCGCGCCAGCTAAGCCAATTAACATGATTACAAGGCCAATTAGCATTAATCGACTATTTACTCGTTTTAATTGTTTCATCTGTTAGCCTAACTTTCTTTTTCTTTTATACCAAGTAGTAACTAACGTAATTGTCACTAATAAATACAAAATCACAGTAACGAAGAAAATTAAGTAGCTATTTAAGATAGGTATCCGGCTACCCAAGGCAAACTGGCCTGGAGCCAGTATTGTAAAAGGAAAGGAAATATTGGCAATTGTATACCAAACAGGGTTTTGGAGATTACCCAATAATGCAAACAAGATCAAAGCAATTGCTATAATAGGCCCCATTATATAAAAAAGTGCATTCTTTTTTACAAAAAGCCCAACGCTAAAAATTAGTACTGCGAAAATACCCCAGCCGATAGCAGCAAAAATAATATAGAAAATGACATCAATTAGTTCATTAGAAGAAAAATATCCAGGTCGCGCATCCCGATAAATCTGTGCAGGCTGCATTTGAAAGACTAATGGATAATAGAACCAATTAATTAATCCTAAACGGTAAATATTAGTAAAGACTGAAATTAATGTTGCGACTAAAAAACTATTGGTAAGCCCCTTTTTCAAAAAAGCAGAATAATCAATTCGTTGCTGCACATCAGCGAACATACCATTATTTTTCAAATAAATGTAAAGGCCTGCTCCTAGAGTTGGCAACAATGCCATCATAACTATTTCGACAATAACATTTTCATCCCAACCATTGGGTTGCAGCGAAAAGAAAAGCTGTACTGAAGCATCAGATACTTTACCATTTTTAGGAAGGACGCCTAAATTATCATTGATACCTGCGAATACTTGCCAAGTAATTAAAAGCAAATAAAGCAAGATACTTATAATAATTATTCTTTTTGTTTTCTTTAGCATTATCAATCACCTTTACATTTTGTGTACCTGATCATATAATTAAAAAAGGGGGAATCTCCCCTTCATTAATAAATGTTTTTAAATGTAATATTTTTTTATTTATAATCTGCACTAAAGTGGAATTTAGGTCTGGTAGTATTAATCTCAAATTCACTAGATCTTATGCCACCATAATAATGTTTATTAATAGTTCCAGAATTGTTAGCTGCATGTGTAGTTCTATTTAGGTATAAGCCTACCGTATTTGATCTAGGTACACTGGCATTGTTTACTAGTCGGACCTTATAGCCAAGTGCGGCAGGTATTGCATCGCCATTAAAGGAAGCATAATTTGAATTAGTTTTCTTTACATTAGAATATTTACTACCACTTCTACTCCAACTACCAGCTTTATGTACATCAATGGAAACAATTGTCCATGTACCTTTACCTTTTCTCACGTCAATGCCAGTAGTCTCTTCTTCTGCTGGATTTTTATCCGTGCTCGTATTTGGATCATTATCTGTGCCTGTAGCAGCAGCTACTACTGATGTGCCCCCTACTGATAAAAGAAGAGCAGCAGATAACATTAACTTACCAAAAAAATGATGTTTTAAATTTAACATTTTTATTACCTCCTACTAATATTTCTATTAAACAATACAACTATATATATTACTCAAGAAACATTTTTAATCTATGCCTCTTGATAATTTTAGTTTACAACAGGAAAAATTAATTTTTTCCTACTTTTCCCAAATTTGAGAATCAAATTCTATATTTTTATAGAGTTTTGTTAGTATCATTATATTGTTTTCTAAATGATATTTGAGGTCTTTCATTTCCAGATAATCTAACACATTGTACAGGGCTTTTAATTGTGCTGTCTCATCTTCCTCAATAAATTTGATTGCCGAATCTAAAAAACTAATTTCAATTTTTTCTAGTGAGTCATAATCAGAAAAAATGAGTGATTTTACTTCAAATAAGATTTTTTTGGCATAGATAATATTTTTTCTTAATAATGCATTTGTCGCTTCAAGCAGGGCTTGTAATACTATATGGCGAAAACTGCTCTGTTCAAGATTTTCTTGTTTTGCATAGTCAAGTAAATCATAAGCAAACTTATAAGCTTCTTTCCCATTTAAAAGCATTACGACATTTTTAAAGAAGAAAATATTTTCATAGTTCCAATAATCATTTTCAGCGATGATATTAGAAAAATACAATCTGAGTTTTACTTGTACACGCTTTGGACAAATGCTTTTATTAGTGTGTTTTTTATAGAGGTCACATGCAACTGCCGCCTCAAAGAAAGCTTTTTCATTTAACGGATCTAATTTACAAGATTTCAAAGTATCAAGTGCATATTTCTTTAAAAGCGAAGTTTGACCACGAACAAAAGCACTCTGAATCTTTTTAATATTTACTCCTAAATAAGAAATCTCACTATTTTCTATAAATTCATCCGGGTATATGTTGTTTTGATCAAGTAGTTTTAGAACATTTCCCCAAGATAGATTATCGTAGCCTAATTCCCAGCGTGCTAGACTTGATTTTGAAATTACTCCAGTAGAAGCTTTAACCAAGCTTAAGCGTTTAAGCTTTCTGATGCGTCTGAACTTCTTTCCATAAGTCTCATCTCTCATCAATGTACCTCACTGTTAGTTCATATTTAACGAATTGCTTTATAAGATATATATTAGCGTATATGCAAAATCATTGCCATCATTTATAACATTTTTTAATTTTCTAATAATTTTATACTGAATAAAAAATAGCTAAAAGTATTAATGCACCTTTAGCTACTTTATTTTTTAATTTTTACCTCGTTGACTGCCTGCGAATCAACTTAGGCTTAAGCATTGCCTCGCCTTGGGGTGAGCCGTCTTGCTCAATTTTTTGTAACAGCATCTTAGCCAATAATTCACCCATCGCAAAAATTGGTTGCTTGACCGTTGTTAATTTTAAATTTGAAACCTGATCTAAAAAGACCCCATCATAGCCGATTACGCCAAAATCTTCGGGTACCTTGGCCCCTTCGTTCAGTAGTTGGCGTACAACACCAATTGCAATCCGATCGCTGGCACAAACAAAGCAAGTATCGTGTTGAAACTTACCGAAATTTTCCTTGATTATTTTCTGGGCCGCATGGCTATGATTAGGTATCCTGTATATTTGCGGAATTAATTTATTTTGCTGTAATGTGTTAACATAGCCTGTTTCACGTGAAACTTCAAACGGCTCCCGAACATCGATACCAATAAAGATAACATTGCGATATAAACGCGATAAGGCATATTTAGTAGCAATTTCGCCACCGAGCTGATTATTGTTATCAACAAAATCAAAACCGCGATGATTTTCACCAAAAAGAACGAACGGCTTAGCTAGTTCGTCAAACAAACTATAATCAGATGACCGCGCACCAGTAATTAAGTAACCGTCAAAATTACCTTCTTTGATTTGCTTGCGATCAGTGACTAGCTGGATAGCATATTGCTTTTTAGATAAACCTTGAGCAATACCGAAAAGCAGGTTCATGTAATAGGGCTCAGTTGTATCAATATCTTCAAGCGTAACGAACTTAACGACATTAGTCCGGTTATTTACTAGGGCTTGTGCGACATAATTCGGTTGGTAATTTAATTCCTGCATGGCCCGTTCAACTAATTCACGTAATTCATCTGTCACTTGTTCGGGGTGATTAATGACTCGCGAAACCGTCATCTTTGAAACGTTGGCCTTTTTAGCGACATCAAGCAAAGTTACCACTGATTTATGCCCCTATTCTAAATACATTTGCCTTAATCTTGCCAAGTCGGCATCATTAAAGCCCAATTCTTTTTTAAAAAAGGTATCAAAGTCGCCCCAGCCACCACGGACAGTCTCGGTAATGCCACGAATAGCGATCCCTTCGCCTTTGGTTACATTCATTTTGGCAACCATCTGTGAAATTTCGTCATTGCTTGGCAATTGGCGTGAAACGGCGAAGTCATATAATTTGTTAGTTAATAAATAGTCACGAGCAATTGTATCGTCATCAACACCTAGTGCCATTAAAATCAAAGCAGAAACCATTCCCGTTCTGTCCTTACCGGCACTGCAATGATAAACAAGAGCTTCGTTAGCAGGCATTGCTAGTAATTCACTAAAAATGCGGGCAAACATCTTACGACTATGCTCACTAAGCAAAGTCTGTTGGTAAATTTGACCAATAAAATTATTGCTTAAATCCGGAATATGATGAAGAAAACGATAAATTTTGTGACCATTGGGTCGGTCCTCAGGGTTTTCTGAATAAACCGGTAAATCAAGATAATGAACATTTGGCCACGCTTTGTCCGGTGAAGAATGTTTTTCGTATTGTGAACGTAAATCACAATCAATTGTGACATGCAATTCCGTCAATTTTTCTTGATCAGCTTCCGTTAGGGTACTAAGTGAATCGGAGCGATAAATTTTATTCCACTTTATCTTTTGGCCATTTTGATTTTGGTAGCCACCAACATCCCTAAAATTTAACGGACCATCTAATTTAACAATTCGATCATGTGCCAATTTTCTCACCTCACACTACTGTATTCATACTTTTATTCGCCGTGAGCAAATACTTGGGTTGCCTTGACCGCACGCTTCCAGCCTTGATACAGATGCTCACGTTCTTTTTGTCCCATTTTGCTCTCGAAAGTCTTGCCTACAACAAAAATATCTTTCAGTTCGTCAACATCTTTCCAGTAGCCTACTGCCAAGCCTGCTAAAAACGCAGCTCCCATTGAAGTCGTTTCAAGCGTCTTTGATCGTTCAATTTTAGTACCCAATATATCAGCTTGGAATTGCAGTAAGTAATCATTATTTGATGCCCCACCGTCTACACGTAATGTTGGGATCTGTATTCCAGAATCAATTTGCATGGTGTCAACTACATCACGAGTCTGGTAAGCAAGTGACTGCAAAGTTGCCTTGATTAAATCATTGTTACTTGTTCCACGTGTAACGCCAAAAACTGCACCCCTAGCTTCGGAATCCCAGTAAGGCGCGCCTAGTCCAGTGAAGGCAGGTACAACGTAAACCTCATTTTCTGATTTGGACGCACGTGCCGCCTTTTCGGATTCCGCCGCCGTTTTGATCATCTTCATTGAGTCACGCAACCACTGGATTGCACTGCCAGAAACAAAGATTGAGCCTTCTAAAGCATAGTTAATTTTGCCATCAATCCCATAAGCAATCGTTGTTAACAGGTTGTTATCAGACTCTGTGGGTTCTTCTCCTGTATTCATAACAATAAATGAACCCGTGCCGTAAGTATTTTTAACCATCCCTTTTTTCAGGGCCAATTGACCAACAAGGGCGGCCTGCTGGTCACCAGCAATCCCACAGATGGGTACCTTGCCGCCAAAAAAGGTGTAAGACTTAGTGTAGCCGTAGATTTCTGAATTCGATCTTACCTCCGGCAACATCTTTTTCGGAATATTAAGTAACTCAAGGATGTCATCATCCCATTTTAGGTCATGGATATTATAAAGCATGGTTCTTGAGGCATTCGTGTAATCGGTAACGTGAACTTCGCCATCAGTTAATTTCCACAAAAGCCAAGTATCAATGGTGCCAAAGAGCAAATCACCCTTTTCGGCTTTTTCTTGCGCACCTTCAACATGATCTAAAATCCAGCGAATTTTAGTTGCACTAAAATAAGGGTCAATAATTAAGCCCGTTTTCTTATGGATCATTGAACTATAACCGTCAGCTTTAAGTTTTTCAGCTAATTCAGTAGTTTGTCGCGATTGCCAAACAATTGCATTGTAAATCGGTTTACCGGTTTTTTTATCCCAGATTACCGTGGTTTCACGTTGATTAGTAATGCCAATGCCCTTGATTTGCTCCGGACGAATACCTGAATTAATAATTGCATTAGCAATTGTGGTTTGAACAGCATGCCAAATTTCCTCAGCCTTGTGTTCAACCCAGCCAGGCTGGGGAAAATATTGGGGAAACTCTTTTTGCGAGGACGAAACTTTATGCCCCTCGTGATCAAAAATCATTGCGCGTGTTGATGTGGTACCTTCATCAATTGCCATAATGTAATTTTTTAACATAATGTATCCTTCCTTAAGAAAGCGGTTCACTATAATTTTACTATTTGACCCTATTTTTACAAGAAATAATTATAGCATTACCCTTATTTTAAGTTATACTGTGAACATAAAGTTTCGATTAAAATGAGGATCCATAATAATGAAAAAAGAAATTATCACTTTAACTATCGCTGGCAATGATAGCGATGGCAGCGCTGGAATGACAGCCGACCTGCATTCGTTTTATGCCAGACAGGTGTACGGTATGGGGCTCTTAACGGCTGCTGTTGCTGGCAACACTACCGGTATTTACGCACAAGAAGTAATGCCAGTGTCATTTATTCAAAAGCAATTTGACGTCCTAAATGACGATTTTAAAATTGCCGCTTTAAAAACGGGAATGCTAGCTAATAAAGAAGTCATCGCCTGTGTAGCTGCCAATTTGCGCAAATACGATATGGGCAAAATTGTGCTTGATCCCGTGATTATGACCAAGCACGGGGACACGCTCTTGGATGATGATGCTTACCAAGCTTTTTTAGACGACTTAATGCCGCTTGCTGATATTATTACGCCCAACTTTTATGAACAACAAAAGTTAACGGGCATGCAACTAGATACTAAGGAAGAAATTCACCGCGGCGCCGAAAAATTGCAGAAGATGGGTGCTAAAAACGTCTTGATGAAGGGCCGGCACGATAATGCTGCTCAAAGCGAAGTAACCGATATTCTCTTAGCTGAAGACGGTCAATTCTACGAATTTACTAAGCCATTTATCAACACAGAAAGAATTAACGGAACTGGTGACACTTTATCCGCAGTTATTGCCGCCGAACTGGCTAAAGGCCGGTCAATTATTGCCAGTGTCCAAACGGCCAAAGACTTCACCTACGAAGCAATTGCCCACCCAATTGAAGTTGGCTCTAAGTATGGCCCGATTAATCACTTTGCGGCGCAGGAAGATACGAAATAATTACATAATTTCGGCAATTACATTACTAATTAGTACATAATTGTTCTGCTTTATTTTGACAATTCACACGGTCAGAATTTTAGCGGAACAATTTTTTCTTAAACAATTAATCTTATAACGTGTTTGCTTATTTTATGTAAGTTTTTTTAAAAACGAGAAAAATAATTATCTTTTGCCCCTACTGCGCCTTTAAGATATACTTTAACAAGATAGTAGGAGCTGATGCACAATGGCAAGCAAGACAATTAAAATTGCATACTTATATGAAGATTTAATGAATACCTATGGTGATTCCGGTGATGTCAAAATCATTCGGTTTTTACTTAAAAAACAGGGCTATTCTACTCAAATAGACAATATTTCCTTAGGTGATAAGTTCGATGCTTTTGACTATGACTTTGTCTTTTTTGGTGGTGGACAAGACTTCGAACAAACCGTCATTGCCAAAGACCTTCCACGTCATAAAGAAACTTTGACAAAGTATATTAATGACGGCAAACCAATGCTGGGCGTTTGTGGTGGCTATCAACTGGTTGGAACGTATTATAAGACCAACTCAGGCGTTACCATCAAAGGACTAGATATCTTACCTTTCCATACCGTATTTAAAGCTGATAAACGAATGATTGGCGACACCCGCTACATGAGTGAATGGGGTGAAGTCAGAGCCTTTGAAAATCACTCGGGACAAACTTATTTTGACGATCCCGATAAATTGCATCCTTTGGGCACAATGATTGAAGGCTACGGCAACAACCCCCAAGATCACGTTGAAGGTCTGCGCTACCGCAATTTTATCGGAACCTACTCTCATGGCCCAATCTTAAAAAATCTTAACGTGGCAAATGCTATCGTTAAGATGATTTTAGAATGGCACGATGAGCGCATGAAAAAAGCAGCGGCTGATAAGGCGGTATAATCGTTTTTAACGCTCATTAATTTAAGAAAATTCAGGCAGGTGATATTTGTGGCAACGGCAAAAGATGTCGCGGCACTAGCTGGTGTGTCAATTGGTTCAGTTTCGAATTATCTCAATGGCAGGCATCAAAGAAAAGCAACAGCTGAAAAAATCAAAACAGCGATGACGCAATTGGATTATCATCAAAACATTATTGCCAGTGGACTGAAGAAAAACAAAACCATGTCAATTGGGATTGTTATCAATCAGTTAACTGACTTTTTTTCTATGTCAATTGTTTCCGCTATCGAAGCTTATGTTGAAAAGTTCGGCTACAGCATCATTGTGTGCGATTATCATGATGATAAAAAGCGCTTGGAACAAAAGATTGATTTTCTACTAAAACGATCAATTGACGCAATTATTGTTTTTCACCAAGATCAATCAACGCCAATGCTTGAAAAAATTGCTAACAACAACATCCCGATTGTTGCTATCGATGCCCCCATTAATGGTCTTAAGACTGATGTTGTAGTCGTCAATAATTACTACTCTTCTAAAGCAGGCGTAAATTATTTGCTTAAGAAGGGCTACCGTCATATTGGCATTATCACCGGCTCATCTGAAAACTATATTGCGCAAAAAAGGCAGCAAGGTTATGAAGATGCCTTAAAAGAAAATGGTCTCACTGTAAAAAATAGTTATATTTGGTCGGGCGATTATACCATCAAGTCCGGATATGAAGGCTTTAACAGGCTGATTAAGCAAAATCCAAATCTCGATGCCATTTTTATCATTAATTACTACATGTCTTTAGGTGCCATTAAGGCCTACCGGGAAAAAAATCACCAGCCAAACATTGAGTTTCTTGTCTATGATCATTTCTTCGTGAATGATCTTTTCTTTCCAGAAATCAGTTCAATTGAACAGCCTGTAAAACAGATTGGAACCACTGCTGGCAAACTGGTAATTACCAAGCTAACCAACCCTGACGAAACAAGTTGTCAAACAGTTTACTGCCGTAACATTTTCCACCAGATGTAGAAAGCGCTTGCTTTTTTATCAACATGAGAATATAATTTAGCGTGAATTTGAAATGATTCATTTTTTTAAAGAAGTACAGACTGCTTACTTTAAAAAGGCGGACTTTTTAGATTTTTTATTTTTTAGCTAAACTTGAACCGATTCAAGTTAAGGAGGAAAGATTATGAATATTTTATTAGCCTGTGGTGGCGGTATGAGCTCATCTATTTTGGCAACTGCTTTAACTAAAGAAGCTGCTAAAAACCAGCAAAATTGGCACGTTCACGAAACCAGCATTGACAAGGTAGCTGATGACCTGAACGAAGGCGACTACCAATTGATTTTGCTAGCACCCCAAGTTTCTTTTAAAAAGAAGGACTTTGAAGAAGAAGCCGAGCAAAAACATGCCAAATTTATTTTAATTCCAATGACGATGTACAACCCAGCTAAAGTAGATAAATTGTATGAACTAATTATCAAGGAGACAAAATAATGAACTTCGATACAGTTTCTGCAAAAATGGGCCAAATAGCTAACAATCGCTATTTAACCGCTATTAGAGACGGAATGTCGGTTATTATTCCGGTATCAATTATTGGCTCATTTTTCACTATTTTACTGAACTTGCCAATTGATGCTTGGAAGAATTTTATTCAGCCATATGCCGCAATGTTATCCGTACCAATGTATTATTCCATCAACTTGATGGCAATTTACTGTGTATTCTCGATAACTTCACATTTAGCTAAATACTATAAGATTGACCCAATCTCAACTAGTGTTTTAGCTGAAATGTCTTTCTTTATTCTAGCAATTGAACCAATTGTACTAGATAAGGCTAAAGCTGGCATGGCTCCTGGCACTTACATGTCAATTAGCAATATGGGTGCTCAAGGACTGTTTACTGCCATTTTATGTGCTATTTTCACCGTTGAAATTGTGCGCTTTTTCACCGAGCACAACTTGGTAATTAAAATGCCTGACGGTGTGCCTGCAGCAGTTGGTAAATCTTTCAGTGCCCTGCTACCAGGAATCTTAATTATTGTGATTTCGTTTGTGCTAAAAGAACTCTGCAACTTAGACATCAACAAGATTTTGATCTGGATTTTCTCACCGATTGGCTACTTTGGTCGTGACACATTCTTATCAGCAATCGTGCCCGTTCTTTTAATTACCATTATCTGGTTGTTCGGGGTTCACGGAATGGTTATTGCTACACCAATTCTCTACCCTTACTGGTATGCCAACTTAAATGCCAATGTTACCGCTGTTGCTCATGGTCACGCTCCAGTTCACTTCATGACCGAACAATTTTTCCAATGGTTTGTTTGGGTTGGTGGTGCTGGTGCTACTCTTTCACTGGCAATCCTGTTATTAGTTTTAGGAAAATCTAAATTTAGTAAAACAATGGGTGCTGTCACTATCGTGCCCGCTATTTTCAATATCAATGAACCCCTGATTTTTGGTATTCCAATCATCATGAACCCGTATTTTGCCATTCCATTTGTCTTAGCGCCAACCGCAATGGCAGCTGTAACCTACGTAGCAATGAAGCTGCACTTAGTGGCTTATACAACAGCCGTTGCGCCTTGGACGCTGCCCGGACCAATCGGTGCTTGGATGGCAACCGGCTTTGACTGGCGCGCAATCGTTTTATGTCTTGTTAACATTCTGATTTCTCTCATTATCTATTACCCATTCTTCAAAATGTTTGACAACAACCAAGTAAAATTAGAGAAAGAGGCTCAGGAAAATGAAGGGGATCTCAGTTTATCCGAACAAAACTAAAGTCGATGACTGTCTTGAATACATTGATCGTGCTGCTCAACTTGGCTACCAAAGGCTTTTTACAAGCTTATTAGAGCTAAATGATGACAAAGAAACGGTCTTACAAAAGTTTAAAACCGTTTTAAGCTATGCCCATGAAAAAGGGATGTGGGTCAGCTTAGATGTTAATCCGGGCCTTTTTACAAACTTAAACATTAGTTACAATGACCTGTCTTTTTTTAAAAAACTAGGTGCCGACATCGTACGATTAGATTCAAATTTCGATGGTATGCCAGAGTCAATTATGACTTATAATTCCGAGAACTTAACGATTGAGGTCAATATTAGTAATGATACTGGCAATATTGCGAATATTCTCACCTACCGACCGCTTAAGGACAAAATTATCGGTTGTCATAATTTTTATCCGCAACGCTACACGGGACTAGATACAGATTATTTTTTAAAGACTACACGGAAATATCATGACCTAGGTTTGCGGACAGCCGCTTTTATCTCATCAAACCATGGTGCAATTGGACCGCATCCCTATAATGCTGGTTTACCAACGTTAGAAATCCACCGCGGTTTACCCCTTGAAAAACAGGCGCAGTATTTAATTAATACCCAGCTAATTGATGACATTATTATTGGGAATGCATTTGCCAGTGATGACGAATTAGTTAAAGTAGCCAACTTGGAGGCAAAAATACCACAATTTTTTGTCAAGTTTGCCCCTAACGCAACCGCTTTGGAAAAAGAAATTGTCTTAGCTAATTTGCACTTTAACCGGGGAGATATCAATAGCTATGCGATTCGTTCAACCTTCGTTAAGCTGAAATATAATAAACGCGACATACCGGTCAATAACCCTGTCAACACTTTGACCCGGGGAATGATTACAATTGGCAATAATGACTTTGACCAGTACAAGGGCGAGCTTAACATTGTCAAGCAGGAAATGGACAACCATGACCACCGCAAAAACGTTGTTGCGCAAATTGTCCCTAGTGATTTGCAGTTTATTGCCTTCATTCAACCATGGGACAAATTTAAGTTTATTGATGTAGATAATTATTAAAGAAAGGCCGCTATGGAAGGTTTAGAAGAAATTAGTTTTGAAATTATTAGTCATTCGGGGCAAGCAAAAGCAGAAATTATGGAGGCAGTTACCTGCTCTAAGTCTGACGCTAAAGACCCTGAGCCATTGCTGAAAGACGCTAAAGAAGAACTAAAGCAGGCGCAAAACTTACACTTAAAGGTTTTAGCTGATTTTGCTAAAACTGGTGATAACAAAATTGATCCGTTATATATGCATGCTGAAGATCAAATGATTACAGCAGAAAGTTTTTTAGACTTTGCCACCGAGTTGATTAAGACCAACCAAGAATTGGTCAAATTGCGGCAAGAAGTAGCTAAAAAACAGTAATTTTTCGTTTAAAGTTAGTAGCAATTGACCAGATGATAATATAAGCAATTGAAAGTATATAGATAATGAAAATAGAAACAAAAATTAGCAATTTTGAAAAAATGGGGATTGGCCTTTTCGTCCATTGGGGACTCTACTCTAAATTTGCCAAGGGCGAATGGTCACAGAACATCTTAAATATTCCGACCTATCAGGCGGCGTTTAATGAATTCAACCCAAAAGAAGAAAATATTCGCAGCTTAGTTAGACTAGCTAAGAAGTGCGGCTTTAAGTATATTGTTCTTACTGCCAAACATCATGATGGCTTTTACCTCTTTGATACCAAGAATATTAATAACTTTGACAGCGTCCATACCCCATTTCACAAAGATGTTATCAAAATTTTTACCGATGAATGCCACCGGCAAAAGATTGCTCCCTTTATCTATTACGCTACTTATGATTGGAATAACGCTAAGTACCGCGACGACTTTAACGGCTATTTAGCCGAAATGCGTCAACTAATTAAACTTTTATGCACTAATTACGGTGAAATTGGTGGTTTCTGGTTCGATGGTAATTGGGATAAGCCACATGCAGATTGGCAAGAAGATTTGCTTTACCAAGAAATCCGGCAATTACAACCTAATGCCATTATTACCAATAATACCGGACTAGAAAAACAAGGCGTAACGGAAGGGCGAGAAGTTGACGTATTAACGTTTGAGCGTGGCAATCCAACTGCAATTAAGCATGTTCAAAACCAACGCTATTTAGCCGCTGAAACTTCGCTAACACTCAATAAACACTGGGGCAATGCCCAAAATGACCTTAATTATCTTTCTGGGCACCAGTTAATTGAGCAAATTTGCCGGACGCGCAAGGTCGGCGCTAACTTATTAATTAATGTTGGACCAGAATTTGATGGTTCACTGAATATCCACTGTCGTTCACTAATCGAACTAGTTGGTCAATGGATGGCTATCAACCATGAAGCAATTTACCATACCAATAATTATGAGCATTCAACCTACTCCACTATTTCTAATGACCATGATTTTATTAAAGGTAATTACTTATTTGTTGATGACCTAGGAAATATTGGCAACAGCAACGTCGTTCTAGGTGGCGAACAGGCACGTGAATTAGTTTTCACTAATTTTGCAAAACAAAAAATTGACCATATCGCTTGGCTAGACAACCAAAAGCCATTAGCATTTAAACAAGATCAAACAGCTAACACACTTAAAATTGCTGCTGATGGCTTTGAATATGGCACTAACTTAGTCGAGCGCGTGGCCAAAATCTATTATTAAAAACTCTCTTACTATATTTTTCGTTCAAATCAAGCGCTAATTATTATGCGCTCTCCGAGCTTAGCTTTGCTATTTGTAGTGAAGCTAGGCTTTTTTAATTAAAACAATTCTTTAAGGCAGAAAACTATTGCCACTGCTCTTGCTCATACGCCATTTGCCAAAACCGGCATTCATAATAGCTGCTACGCACAAAGGCTTTCTGCATCTGCCCACGCTCTCGTTCTGAAGCTTGCGCAGCTAAGTCA
This sequence comes from Lactobacillus sp. B4026, assembly GCF_026535825.1. Classification (NCBI taxonomy): domain Bacteria; kingdom Bacillati; phylum Bacillota; class Bacilli; order Lactobacillales; family Lactobacillaceae; genus Lactobacillus; species Lactobacillus sp. B4026. The sequence continues at coordinate 76,988 of NZ_JAFNPD010000004.1, read as the reverse complement.
TTGGTCAACTTTAACATGCGACTAACATTGACGTCATACCAGTCGCTATCATAGGTCTCAATCCATTTCTGGTAAAGTGCAACCGGTGAACCCGTTTGCACCAATGCTTGACCAATTTCCTGGTAAAGCCAGTAGCAAGGCAAAATGGCACAGACACAAGGTGCAAGACCATCTTTTTCAAGCGTTTTAAACAGATGATTAACATAGGCATACGCCGTTGGCGCTGCGTCAGTTTCTTTAATCTCATTGGATGTGACTTTTAATTCCGCTAAAAAATGCTGCTGCATTGTTATTTCACATTCTTGCAAATCTTGGGCACCTGCCAGCAAGAATCGTTGCACTTCTTGACTAGTAGTTTTCTTTGCCATTAGCCGGTGAATTTTGCTAAATTCAGCTAAATAGTACCTGTCTTGCAATAAGTAAAACCGAAAAGTAGCCAATGGCAATTGGCCACTTTGCAGCTCTTTAACAAAGGGCTGCTCCATGCTTTTTTCCCACAGATCCTTTGCCGCATAACGCAATTGTGCTGTAAATTCAGTCATTATTATCTCCCTCGCCCAATTAATAGTTGCGTGTTTTTTAGTAGTTAGTTTACCTTAGTCGAGTCACTGCAGCAATTCGGTTAAATTAGTTATTGTCTTGCCCAGCAAAAGTAGCTATAATTGAAACCGATAACACGAGGGGTGCCTTTTTGAAGGCTGAGATGGCGGATAGCCAGACCCTTTGAACCTGTAAGCTAATTCTTGCGTAGGAACGTGTCAAAATCCACTTATGCTTTGACACAAATATGTCAAAGCTTTTTTATTGACCTGAAATCGGCGCAGGAGATTTTTAAAGGAGAGATTATGAAACTAGATCTGTTAGCTAAATTACGTGAAACTAATCCAATTGTCCTTAATGCCGCCAATTTTGTGACCGTTCAAGATGTCGCTAACGGCTTAAATGCGCTGGGTGCCTCGCCTATCATGAGTAAGGAAATTGCTGAGGTCGAAGAAATGGTTCAGATGGCATCAAGCATTGCCATCAACCTCGGGACTTTGACTAAATTGCAAATTATGCAAATGAAAGAAATGGGGCTACTTGCCGCGCAAGCTCAAAAACCGGTTGTCCTTGATCCCGTTGCCGTTGGCGCAGTCAATTACCGCCTGCAAACCGCACAAAAATTGCTAGAAGCTTTCCCAGCTACAATCATTCGTGGCAACGCTGGTGAAATTGCCGCTTTAGGTGGTTTTGCCTGGAATGCCAAAGGTATTGATGCGGGTTCAGGCAGTGGCGATCTTGATGAAATTACGCGTAAAACCGCGCAAAAATTGCATTGTACAATTATTGCCAGTGGCGTAACAGACACAATTAGCGATGGCCAAAATATCGCTCATGTTTACAATGGTACCCCGTTATTTCAGGCACACGTTGGTTCAGGTGACATGCTCTCAAGCATTGTTGCCGCCTTTGCGGCCGTCTGCGATAATTCTTTTGAAGCTGCGCAAACAGCTTGCCTAGTTTTTGCAGCTACTGGAGAATTGCTCGTTAATGATCATCCTGAAGTAGGCCCTGGCACATTTAGCATGTATTTGATGGATTATTTAGCTAAAGTCAAAGAAACCGAGATTACAGCTATTGCTAAATTTGATTAAGGAGGTTAGCAATAATGACAGAAGAACTAAATTCATTTCCCCAAGTTTTGACCATTGCTGGGACTGATTCCGGTGGTGGAGCCGGAATTATGGCGGATCTAAAAACTTTTCAGATGCAACATGTTTTTGGGACAGCGGTGGTTGTAGCTGTGACTGCCCAAAATACGCTCGGAGTCCAAGGCTCGTTTTTATTACCACTTGAAATGGTCGATGCCCAATTTGCGTCATTAGCCTCAGACTTTAAGATTAAGGCTTGTAAAACTGGTATGTTGGGAGATGCAGCGCACGTCCATCAAGTAGCTCTTAATCTGCAAAAATATGACTTTGGTCCGGTAACCATCGACCCAGTTATGGTGGCTAAAGGCGGAGCGCCTCTTCTTAGCCAAGATGCTATTGCCACCGTTAAAAATGAGCTATTGCCGCTAGCTAGCCTCATTACACCTAACTTGCCTGAAGCAGAAGCTCTTACCGGAATTAAGGCTACTAGTGAACAAGAATATCCCCAATTAGCACAAAGTCTGCAAAAAATGGGTGTAAAAAACGTGCTTATTAAAGGCGGACATTCTAACGCTGAAGTTGTGCGCGATTACGCTTTATTAGCAGATGGCACTGACTTTTGGGTTAGCAGTCCACGGACGCACACTAACAGGACTCACGGTACTGGTGATACTCTTGCAGCCGCCATTACTGCTCAATTAGCTCTGGGCCATACTCTCAGTGAAGCAATTAAAATCGGCAAACAGTATGTCACCAAGGCGATTGAACAAACGATTCAGGTTGGTCACGGTCATGGACCACTTAATCATTGGGTTAAGGTAGATTAGGAGGAGATTATGGCTCAATTTAACGCAACACAATTAACCGCATATTTCGTCTGCGGGACACAAGACTTGCCAGCCGGAAAGACTTTACCTAAATTGGTCGAAGAAGCTTTAAAAGCAGGTATCACTGCTTATCAGTTTCGTGATAAAGGGCCAAAGTCAACGTTAAACGAAGATGACCGCTTACCAATGGCAAAAGAACTTCATGAACTTTGCCAAAAATACCATGTTCCTTTCTTCGTTGATGATGATGTTAAACTTGCCCAGAAGGTTGGTGCCGAAGGAATTCATGTTGGACAAGACGATGAAGATATTTCCCGGGTAATAAAAGATGTGCAAGGAAAAATGATTGTCGGTTATTCTTGTTCAACAAGTGCTGAAATAAGTCTTGCGGATCATATTAGCGGAATTGATTATTACGGTAGTGGTCCCATCTTTGCTACTCAGTCTAAAGATGATGCTGATCCAGAAATTGGAATTGCTGGCCTGACAAAATTGGTCCAACAAACTGACCGTCCAATTGTTGCAATTGGGGGGATCACAGAAAAAGATTTAACCCAAATTGCCGGCACTAAAGCTGCCGGCGCCGCTGTTATTTCAATGATTGCACAAAGCAGTAATATTGCAGAAACTGTGGCCGCAATGCTAAACACTAATTGGCAGCATTAAAACTGCCCGCTATTTTAAGCACACAAAAACTCCGTTTATTAGCGGAGTTTTTTATTGATTTAATTTTAAATAATTAACTACTGTCTCATATTACTTTAGCCCTAATATTCTTATTACACATTTTTTAAATAAGTTTCATAGACCGGACACAGTTCAAAGGCATAATTACGGTAAGTTCTAGTTGCCAACTTATCTGTTGAATCAAATTCACCAGTTAAAGTCTGATATTTTGCTTGCGCCCAGCTTAATTGCCGTTGTTGTAAAAAATCTAGTAGTTCTGGTTTTACTGCTCCCATCCAGCCCCACGTTAATTCATGCGGATGATCTTCAAAGGTAAAACAGTAGGCAGCAAGCTGATTTTTTACTCTTAAAACTAGTGGCGCATCTAGCAACTGATCGGCATAAATAACTTCTTGCCATTCTTCTAAAGAAAGATCAGCCACTGGGTTAGCCTGGTGATTTTCTTGGTAATCGGCATAACTTTGGCGCGTTAATTCCGCTAATTGTTCTGGACATTTTTTCAAAGCGGTCAGACTTATCAGCTCAAAATCACTTGCAATTTTAATAGCTTTGGTCTGATCTAAAGCTGAAGATAAAGGCATCTTGGGCATAACCGTGGTTCTAATTAAGTGAAAGCCATTGTCCTTGGCCAGAGTATTAAAGACTAGTTGCGGAGCATAATCATAAGTAATTAGGGCTTTTTTTTGCATTTTGCGAGCAACTTGCTCCAGTTCTTCGATCATTTGCTGAAAGAACCGTTCTTGTTCAGCTAAGGCTACTTGAGGTGAAAGATAAGCAGCAAAATTAAGTGCAGTCGGATGAAAGTCGTTAATCCAATAGGTGCTGGTCCCAATCGTTTTTCCCGCTAAAAAGTAATTTGGTTGATGTTGGGAAAATTTACCCATCATTTCTTTAATCATACGATAAGCGGCCACGTTTTTAAGTAGGTCTTTGCTCATTTTGATAACTCTCATTAAACATAATTAATCGTCACTTCACCGAATTTGCTTGATCCCTGCAAAAGCACTTTAGGACCACCGCCGGTAGAAGTACCATTGATTTCAACTTCACCAAAAACAGCTGCTAAATGATCTTCTATTCGCCAAGATAATGGCAGATAAATTACTACTTCACTCATTGAAACATTCAGATTAATGACCACCGTATCACCAGCGACCTTAGCAGAATCAAGATAAACATTAGTTTCACCCAAAGTAGAATTAATCGTCACACTTTCTAAATTTTGTGAATGAACGTAACGTGAGACCTCAGATAAACGCTGATTAATGACAATATTGCGGTCGTTTTCATCCCTACTTCTAGAAGAAAAGTTATTACCTGTCGTTTTAAACTCTCCATCTTCCCAGATTTGGTCATATTTATTTTGGTGATGATTAATGCGAAATAGCGTATCACGACGCCAACCTTTAGCAAAAATCAGGCATAAGCCAACATATACCAAACATGCGGCCAGTAATAAGGTCCACGGGACAATTTTAGTAATATGAAGCGGTCCAGCATAAACAATTAGTAAAAATGTTACTGAAAAAACCATTCCAAAAATGCTTTTACCAGCAATGCTATTAATCAGTAAAATGCCAAAAACGGCTGTCCAAAAAATTGTTCCTAAGCCTAAATGAAATGATAAAAGGTGCATTTGGTTCATAACAATATAGACTGCTGCAGCAACTAACCCAATGCCCCAAAGTATTTCCTTAATTTTTTGTTTTCTCATTATGATGACCTTCTCTCGTTTAATCGATCACTTAAACTGTGATAATAGCGGCGCGATACATAGACGGTTTTATATGAATCCCGAAAGTGAACCTGACAATTTGAAATTGACCTTGTTAACGCATAGATCTGTTTTAAATTTAAAATTGTTGATTTTGAAATCCTCATAAATTGGCTGCTCAACAAATTTTCTAATTCATAAAGTTTGTAATTGACAGTAAAAGCTTCCGTTTTTGTATGCGCGATTACCTGCCGCCCCTCAGTTTCAAAAAACAAAATATCCGCTAGATTTACATAATAGGTTAATTCATCTTTATGACACTCAAGCTGATCAGGTCGTCCATCCAATTCTTGCAATTGGCGATAAATTTGTTCCACTTCGGGGGACAATTCCCGTGCATGAATGGTCACTGACGGTTCTTCTTGTTCTGGGTCAAGCTCAATTTTCACCTTCAAGATTCTCACCTGCCTTTCATCTGATATTTTTATTAAACGCTAATTAATTTTTAAAAGCCAGTTTATTTTCTCAAGTGGTCACTTTTTTTGCTTAAGTGGTTAAACAAAAAGAGTTAAACTGCCGGACGCAAAAAGCACTCATACTGCTAGTAAGAGCTAACACGATGAGTGCAAAAGATTGAAAATTAAAATCTTTACTGACCTTAATTAAAACCGTTATTGTAGCCAGTTTTTTACTTGGGCTATCACATGAGCATAATCAACCTTAGCAAAATCGGATACGTCCAGGAATATGGTCTTACCCAGTCTGAAATTAGCGTATCCACGCTTGCGATTAAACTCGGCAAATTCGGTTTTTGTCTTGTGAATATCCATTTTGGACCGATCAGGTAAAGTGTCACCAGCATGATAGTGATTCATGATAAAACCCAGATGCCTGGCCGGATCAAGATCACGCTTTTGTTGCCGTTTGTATAAAATATTCAAATTACAGGTAAGCGTAATGGTAATTATTTGGTACTGGTACCGACTGGCTACTTGTTGTAATTTATCGTGCTGCCGGTAAGAAAACGGGTAATCGGCAATAATAGATTTTCCCTCAGCCATTAGGTCCGCTATTTTTTGGTAAAAAAGTACGTAGGCTTGATCATCCAATTGCTTTTTCTCTTGTTCATTATCAAACCCGTATTTTTCATACAATTGTTCTTTAAAACCATCAATTGAAGTCTCATGAAAAAAGTTGGGAATAGCGTGACAGATCAAATTGGCCAAATAGGATTTGCCCGTTCCGGGACTGCCAGCTAGTAAAAGCATTGTGTGTTGCACTGAAACATCACCTGCTATTTCTGGTTCATAAAAAGCGCAATTTTGTGCTTAATAATTTGATAAACTTCCTCATTACATGGAATCATATTATTTCGCAGTGACTCATTAACTTCCGTTTTGCTTAACTTTTCCTTTGCCTTTTTAGTCCAAGCCACAAGCAATTCGGTTCCGACATTAAACTTACGAATACCATTTTCGGTCAAACGATGATAGTCACTTTCTGCAACACCTGTACCGCCATGAATAACCATCGGCTTTTTAAGATGAGCATGCAGCTCTTCGATTAACGGGAAATTTAATTTAGTCTTTGACTGAAATTGACCGTGATGCGTACCAACACCAACGGCTAGGGCATCTACGTCACATTCTTGAAGAAACTGTACAGCGTCTTCAAGACGGGTATAATTGCCTTCTTTGACGGTAAAGCCTTCTTCGGTTCCGCCAATTGTTCCAATTTCGCCTTCAACCGACACTCCACGCTGGTGTGCATATTCAACCACCCGCTTAGTTTTTTCAATATTTTCCTTAAATGGTAAAAGTGAACCATCAAACATTACTGAACTATAGCCAGCCGCAATCGCCGCTTCAATATCTTCTAATTTGCGCGCATGATCAAGGTGTAAAACGACGTCAACGGCCTCATGTTCTGCCATTGTCTTGCAGACTGCCACAAAATTTCTCATCCCTTCCGTTTCAGCAGTTCCAACTGATGTTTGAATAATAATTGGCGCACCTTCTTCATGAGCCGCCTTAATCATTGCTGGTACCATTTCAAGATTATGTGCATTAAACGCACCAACCGTAAAATCTAATTCTTCCGCTTCAGCTAATACTTCTTTCAAAGTTTGATAAGCCATTTTTTCTCCTTTAACTTGTTTACTAATTTCCGTTATTTTGACCGCATTATTTTTTTCGATAACGCCGTCAATTCGTCACTTTTATTAAGCCATTTTTGGATCTCATCATTATTGCCAGCATAAGCTGCTTCTTGCCGTTTAACGTCATAGAGCTGCAGCAATCCGTCAAATGCCGGGCCAAAGTCTTCATTGCAATGTAAGCTTTGCTCATAAGCAGCAATTGCTTTATCATTTGCGCCCAGTTTTTGGTAATCTTGACCAAGTTTTGTTAAAACTGCTGCTTTTTCTTTTTTACCTGCAGCAGTATTAGCATCTGTAGATTGCTCTATCTGCTTATTTAAAGTAGTAATGTCCGTTGTTAACTGCTTTTTGTCCGTATCCGTTAGCTGCACCTTTTTTTGCAGGCTACTAGCAGTAACCGGCTCTTTTTTCTTATTAGTATTAAAAATTCGACTAAGAAAAGACATTTTGCATTACCCCCATTATTTAGCCAAAAGCATGAAATGCTGGTGCAATAACCCACAAATAGAGTAAAGCGGCCGTGATTGTATCAACATCTGTTGCAGTTGCGTTCACAAAGCCGACTGCCGACAATGTTCCAACTAATAAAGCGGGCAATAAAGTAATGAACAGACCATGGACAATACCCCCGATAATCGCACCACGCTTACCGCCGACTGCGTTGCCAAAAATCCCGGCTGTTCCGCCGGCAAAGAAATTAGTGGTCATCCCTGGCAAGATAACTGCCAATCCTACGAGTGGCGATAAAAACATCCCAATTACGGTCCCAATCGTTGTTGTGATAAAGCCAATAATTACCGCATTGGGTGAATAAGGAAACAGCACCGGGCAGTCTAAAGCCGGAATCGAGTTCGGTACTACTTTCATTGCGATGCCCCGGAATGCGGGAACAATTTCTCCTAACATTAAGCGCACTCCCGAAAGCATGACATACACGCCCACTGTGAACTCAATTGCCTGCAAAAAGGCATAAATAATGTAGTTTACGCTACCGGCTGCACCACCGGCTGCTTTAGCTGACCAGTAGGGGCCTGCAAAGGCTGCTGTAATAATGTATAGCGGGATCATTACGACCATAATTGATAGTGAGTTATCCTGTAAAAAAGACATACTCTTAGGCAACTTAACGTGTTCCCATGAGTCCGTTCTTTCCTTGATGTTAGTAACATGTTGATCAACCTTGCGGTCACGCACTAACCAGGCAACCCCAGCTTCCACTAGATAGCCAATTGTACAAAAATGTCCTAACGCAATCGCGTCATTGCCAGTGATTTTACGAACAATAGGCTGCGCTAAAGCTGGCATTGCTACAGCAAAAATGCCGCCAACAATACTACCCATTAAAATTAGCGGAAAACCTTTTAGACCAGCAAAGTGACCACCGATAACCGTCATTGTTGCCATCCATAACAAGGCTTGACCCGTTAAGAAAACATATTTCCATTTACTAAATCTGGCAATCAAAATATTGATGATAAAAATACCCAGTAAAGTCAATGCAATATCATTTCCTAGGCCCAGCTTATTCATCGCTTGGCCATTGATTGCTTCAATACTTGGCACGATTCCTTGCGTGTGGAAACCATGTTGAAAAATAACTGCAAAATAAGCTAAGCTTTGCTGAATAATAGTAGAACCAGCAGATAAAACTTCGAAGCCAAGCAAAGTTTTTAGTGTGCCGCTAATTACTGCGCCTGGTTTTTTCCCTTGCAACATCAATCCCAGCAGTGCAATTAGCGAAATTAAAATTGCAGCCTGAGTCAAAATATTATTAATTATCCATTGAATAACGACCATTTTTTCTCACTCCTTCTCCATTCAGCTTTCGGCGATTTTCTTTACCACAGGTAAGACCTTCTCCTTAATTTCATTTTTATCAACAATGTTATCCAGATAAACTAATTTAGTTTTTGGATCAATTTGGGTATTTGCAAATTGCGATCTAAAATTGCTGGCGGAAACAATCACGTCCGCATTTAATGAAGGTGCGTCTGAAATAGAATCGTGGCCTGAATTGACGGCAATGCCTGCTTCTTGGAAAACATCGTCCGCCTCCATCTGACAAGCCAAGCTTGAACCTAGGCCATTGCCACAAATGAAGAAAACGTTTGGTACTTTAGTCATAATTTATCCTCCTAATCTGTTTATTTAGTTGTTCCTAGCAAGATCTTTTTAAAGTCGGCTGGATTGTCTTGAGCAAATAATTCACTGATTTTATTAGGCTTGTTAATTAAGTTAACAATTGCCTTTAAGACATTTAAATGTGAGTAACTATCGATTGCAGATAAAACAAAGATAATTTTTACTGGGTCATTTGCTTTATTGCCAAAATTGATCGGTTTAGCAAGGGATGCAACACTGACGTCCAATTTAGCAACGCCATCTTCTGGGCGAGCATGAGCAAGAGCGATTCCCGGGCCAATGACAATATACGGCCCAAACTTGGCAACGGAATCCTCCATTGCGGTTACATATTGGCTATTGATTGACTGGTTAGCAAGTAATGGCTGGCTAGCTTTTTCAATAGCTTCCCGCCAATTATTGGCCTCAATTTTGATTTGAATCTTATCGTCAGTTAACAAGTCTCGAAGCAATGGCTTCACCTCCCTTTCTTTAATATCAATCTGATGAGCTGCAAGAATACTAATTATTTGATCGACTACACCGGCTGAAACGGCATGCCCGGTCTGAGCTTCAACTAAGGAAACAATGTCTTTTAATAAGTTGCGGCCGCTATCTTGCTTATTAAGCGGCTCGTGGTGTTTTTTAATATCAGTTTCAGCGATAAAACTGCGTAATTTGGCATAATCTCCCTGCATTGGCAGCGGCGACATTTTAAAGCTGGGGATTGGAGCAGTAGATTTTGCAATTGTCTTCACGACAAAATCGATTTTTAACCTTTTTAGTGAGTTAATATCCTGCGTGCCCAATACGGCAACCACTTCAATATTCATATTACGTGCTAGGTTAGCCGCTAAGAGTTGCCCCGTCGCCTCACCGTAATTGCACAAAACAGCAACGCGGTAAAAACCTTTTTCCTTACTACTTTCCTCATAATAAGTACTGAAATAAACCGTTATATAGGCTCGTTCACCCTCTGAAACTTTTTGGTGGTATTGTTTAGTAAAAAACGCCGAAACATCATGGTAAATTGCCGCATAGTTGGTTTTTAATACTGCAGTTAAGGGGTTAAAGATTTCGATGTGGTCTTCTTGTCTTTGCAAAAATGCTGAAATATGCGAGTTAAGTTGTTCATATAATTGCTCAGAGTCGCGGTAATTGATTTTTTCCACAGCACTCATATAATCAATTAACCGCAAAGTTAGTAGTTCGGACTGATTCCATTTATCTAAGCGCACCTCTTTTTCACCCAAGAAAGTTTTGATAATAAAGGTCATATAACTTTGCTCGTTTTCTGGTGCGGTTAAGTTTAGTTTTTGCAGCAACATTTTAAGCTCCGCACGAATTTTGGTATTAGCAACTTCCCAGTTAGAAACTTGACCATCATCTAGGTAGTGCTTTTCACTTATTCGTCTAATCCAGATTGCCATTAAAACGGAAATCTGTGCCTGACGAGCAGAAATACCGTCATAACGCCCACCATGAATTAACTTTTGCGCAGTTTTATTAGTTTGCTGAAGAACTTGTGCTTTCAGATAAGCAATGACAATTTGGTAACTATCACTTCCCTTAAAGTTTTTCTTTTCTACTAGCCTTGAAATATCAACATTTTCAACAATCAGTTGCTGAATCATTGTTCTAATATTTCTTTCCGCACCGATAATTTCTGCTCCTTGCTGGGTATTTAAAACCAACGAGTATTTGGCCAAAAAGCGCCTAACCTGGCGGATATCTTTTGCCATCGTACTTTTACTTACCTGCAGCTTTTCTTGCTCCTCATAAATTTTCACTTGTTTGGGTGCTCGTAAGAAACTGATGATAATATCAAGTTGTCTTTTCTTAGGATCAAGAAATGAATCCGCGCCTATTGCTAGATAGCGGGCCAATGTCTGTTTTTCTTTTAGACTAAGATGAAAAGTTAGCTGACCACGATTATTAGTAATTTGTGCAAGCGCCAAATCGCCTAATGTTTGATTAATTTCCGTCACATCATTTCTAATTGTCCGTGAAGAAACGGTTAGGATGTGACTCAATTCACCAATTGCTAGCTTTCCTTGGCTAAGCAATTTATTAATTAACAACAGTTGTCGGTCCTTCATCTCCCTCACCTCAGTTCAAATAATACGTTACCGCTTTCATTGAAAAAAGAGTTTCTTGTTTCCACTTCATTTGGAAAAAGTACACACATGGTTCATATTTTTGCCACCGATAAATGAAAAATGTGGACAAAAAAAGACTAACTTCCAAATTAAACTTGGAAATTAGTCCTTATTAAATATTTTGTTTTATTCTAAACCGACTTTTTTAAAAATATCGTCAACGTGACGCAAGTGATAGTGGTAATCAAAAGCATCCGCAACATCATCTTCCGAAAGATAATTCATAATTTTACTGTTCTCAACTAATTTTCTAAATGAAATTCCTTCATTCCAAGATTTAGTTGTCAGCTTTTGCACCATATCATATGCGTCTTCACGAGAAAGCCCTGCTTCATCGATTAGTTTAAGCAGCAGTCTTTGTGAATAAATTAAGCCATAAGTTTTATCCATATTCTTGAGCATGGTTTCGGGGAAAACATCAAGATTGGTCAAAATTCGATTAAACCGATTTAGCATATAATCAATGCCAATCGTGGTATCAGGCAAAATAATTCGTTCGGCACTTGAATGCGAAATATCACGTTCGTGCCAAAGAGTGACATCCTCATACGCCGTTACAATGTGCCCACGCAAAACCCGCGCCATTCCGCACAGATTTTCTGAACCAATTGGATTGCGTTTATGCGGCATCGCGGATGAGCCCTTTTGTCCCGCACGGAAATGCTCTTCAACTTCATGAATTTCCGACCGTTGCAAGCTGCGGATCTCTGTTGCCCAATTTTCAATGCTAGTAGCAATTAAGGCTAGTGTAGCAATGTATTCTGCGTGCAAATCGCGGGGTAAAATTTGACTTGTAATCGGCTGTTGAGTCAGCCCAAGCTGTTGAAGCACACTAGTTTCAATTTCTGGTGGCACATTCGCAAAAGTACCAACCGCACCAGAAATTTTACCGGATTCTACGCCTTTAGCAGCATGTTCAAAGCGATCAATATCGCGGTTGATTTCTGCATACCAGCGAGCCAGTTTTAAACCAAAAGTAGTAGGCTCAGCTTGCACACCATGCGTGCGACCCATTTCAACGGTATTTTTGTATTTACGCGCTTTTTCTGCAATCGTCTTTTTCAATTCCTGCAAGTCTTGCCTAATGATTTCATCGGCTTGTTTGAGAATATAACCTTGGGCAGTATCAACAACATCAGTTGAAGTCAGGCCAAAGTGAACCCACTTTTTCTCCGGGCCAAGGCTTTCAGAAACCGTTCTAGTAAATGCGACAACATCATGATGCGTTACTTGTTCGAGCTCAGCCACTCTTTCGGGTGTAAAACGAGCATTTTGCGCAATTTTGGCAGCATCTTCTCGTGGCACTTCGCCGATTTCGCTCCAAGCATTTGTCGCAGCAATCTCAACTTTTAGCCAAGCCGCATATTTATTTTCATCTGACCATATTTTGCCCATTTCAGGGCGAGTGTATCGTTCTAACATCAATTACATTTCCCAAGGATTACGTAAAACAATTGTTTGTTCACGCTCTGGTCCAACCGAAACGGTTACCAGCGGAACGCCAACTAACTCAGCAACACGGTTTAAGAATTTTTGCGCATTTTCAGGCAAATCTTCCCAGGTTTTGGCATTAGTAATATCTTCTTGCCATGCAGGTAGTTCTTCGTAAACCGGCTTGCAGCGCTCCAATTCTTTTAGACTAGCTGGATAGTAATCGATTTCTTGACCATCTAGTTCATATGCGGTCGCAATCTTAATTGTGTCAAAACCACTGAAGATATCAAGCAAGTTCAAGCTTAAGCCGTTAATGCCAGCAACTCGTTTAGCATGACGCAATGCAACGGAGTCAAACCAGCCAACCCGCCGTGGTCGACCGGTAACTGTGCCGTATTCATGAGCAGTTTCACGGATGCGGTCGCCAGTCTCATCAAGAAGTTCTGTTGGGAATGGACCAGCACCAACACGAGTAGTGTATGCCTTGCAAACACCAATCACAGTGTTTAGTCGGTTAGCGCCAATCCCAATTCCGCTAGCAATTCCACCTGAAATTGTATTTGATGAAGTTACAAATGGGTATGTTCCTTCATCTAAGTCGAGCATAATTCCCTGTGCACCTTCAAACAATACTTTTTCATCGTTATCTAACGCATCATTAACTAATACAGAAGTATCAGTTACGTATTTTTTCATTTTTTGGCCGTATTCATAGTACTTGTTGAAGATTTCGTCATAATCAAGTTCAGGCTTACCATAAATTTTAGTAAATAATTCGTTTTTAGCAGCTAAATTAGCGCGTAATTTTTCTGCAAATGTATCTTTTTCAAGTAAATCACAAACTCTGATACCAATTCTTGAAGCCTTATCCATGTAAGTTGGTCCAATACCATTTTTGGTTGTGCCAATTTTATTTGCACCTTTTGCTTCTTCTTGATACTCGTCTTGCTTAATATGATAAGGCATGATGACATGAGCACGGTTGGAAATTCGTAATTTGCTGGTATCAATCCCATTTTTTTCAAGGTTTTCAAGTTCACCTAATAAAACCTCTGGGTTAATTACTACACCATTACCGATAACTGCTCCTTTAGCAGATGCGAAAATACCGGATGGAATTAAGCGCATCTTAAAAGTTTGATTATCGATTTCAATTGTGTGCCCAGCATTATTACCACCATTGGAACGAACGGAGTAAGCTGCTTCCTTACTCAAAAAATCGGTTATTTTACCTTTTCCTTCGTCGCCCCATTGGCTACCAACAACTGTAACTGCTGTCATTTTCCTTCACCTCATTAAAAATCTACAAATATCACGTAAATAGTCTAGCAATTTAAGCTATCATAGTCAAATTTAAATGCGAATTATTCCGACTAATCTATTTTAGATAGTTCGATTTTTATATTGACAAAAATATGCTTTTTGATTATAGTAACTTGGTTTGGAAAAGAGATATTTAAATAGGAGCCGATTTACTTATGAGTAATTATTTTAGTGTAGAAGCCTTTGATTACGATGATATTCAACTTGTTCCTAACAAAGGAATCATCAAAAGCCGTCATGATGCGGATACTAGTGTTAAGTTTGGAAACCGAACATTTAAAATCCCGGTTGTTCCAGCTAACATGGAGAGCGTCATTAATGACGAGTTGGCTATTTGGCTTGCGCAAAACGGCTATTACTATGTAATGCACCGCTTTCAACCTGAAAAGCGGCTCGATTTCATCAAAATGATGCATGAAAAAGGCCTTTTTGCTTCAATTTCTGTCGGTATTAAAAAGGACGAATATAACTTTATTGATCAATTAGCAGCTGAAAAAATCGTTCCCGAATACATTACGATTGATGTCGCTCACGGCCATTCCGTCTATGTCATTGACATGATTAAATACATTAAAGAAAAATTACCAGATACTTTCTTAACCGCGGGAAACATTGCCACGCCAGAAGCTGTTCGTGAACTAGAAAACGCTGGTGCTGATGCTACCAAAGTTGGTGTTGGTCCTGGACGTGCATGTATTACCAAACTTAAAACCGGTTTTGGTACTGGTGGCTGGCAGCTAGCTGCTCTTAGAATGTGCAGTAAAGTTGCCAGCAAACCACTAATCGCTGATGGCGGTATCCGTTATAACGGCGATATAGCAAAATCTGTTCGCTTTGGTGCAACAATGGTCATGATTGGTTCAATGCTAGCCGGTCACGAAGAATCCCCAGGTAACGTTATTAAGATTGACGGTAAAACCTACAAGCAATATTGGGGCTCCGCATCTGAAGTTCAAAAAGGAGCCTACCGCAATGTTGAGGGTAAACAAATGCTTGTACCATATCGGGGCTCAATTGCTGATACTTTGACCGAAATGCAAGAAGACTTGCAATCTTCTATTTCTTATGCCGGTGGTAAAACGCTTAGTTCAATTAAGCTTGTTGATTATGTTATCGTTAAAAACACCATTATGAGCGGTGATAAATAATTGCTAATTTATCCAGATAAGTAATTTGTTATAGCATTAATTAACTATTTCCGTTAAAATAATAAATACCCCAGTGCGGTTAGGTAGCAGCACTGGGATTTTTTGTTTTAGCTAATAATTAAACCTAAAAAAATGACTAGTTGAGCCATAATCTAGCAGATCTTTGATTGTCATAACAATAACTAAACAATAATATATTTTAAAATTTTTCTTGAAAATCATTTTAATTGCCCTTACGATTGGTTTTGTCAAAGCTTGATAAGATATTTTGATGTAGGAGGTTCAAAGCATTGATGAAAGAAAAATTTAGCGGTATTGAAGAATTTAAGGATATTGAAATCGCATATATGCGGAGAACGGGTGCTTATGGCCCGGGAAATAATCAATTAATGGATGATTTCAAAGCGCACTTAAAAGAGCATAACTTACTCACAGACGATAGCACCATACTTGGGATAGCAATGGATGATCCAATCCAAACGCCACCAGAAAAGCAAAGATATGATGTAGGCATTATTATCACCGATGGCGAAAAAAAGATTGATTTACCTACTCGTAAGATTCCTGACGGACGTTACGCAATCTTTGAAGTTGCTCATACCGTTGAGGGAGTATCACATTTTTGGGAAAACATTCAAAATTTAACGAGTGATTTACCGGTAGATAACACTAAACCAATAATTGAGCGGTATGCTTCTTCAAAAGTTTCAGCACACTTATGCGAATTTTGTGTTCCTGTGAGATAAATTAATGAAAAAGGTAAGTTATTAATGGAAAAACAATCATGGGTATTATGTCCTACTTGCAATAGCAAGACCCGAATTAAGGTACGTGAAGATACGGAGCTATTAAGGTTTCCACTATTCTGTCCCAAGTGTAGACACGAAAATCTAATTAATCTAAAACATGGAATTATTACAGTTATTAAAGAGCCAGACGCGAAGACGCAGAGCCAATAATTTGTAGGAATTACTCTTACAGATTATTGGCTCTTTAATTTTTGAATGTGATATTTAATTGATTTCACACTAAGTTGCCAAAGATTGTTACCAGATACTAGCCTAGCAATTCATTGAAAAAATAATAAGGCCCCGAAGTTAGAACAACTTCGGGGCTTTTATTATGACTAAATTAAGATCTTAAATCTTTGACACAACTATCAAACCGTATTCATAGAATCTGGGCTCTGTTATACCAGTGCTTTATCTTGGCAGTCTGTCTGCTCTTGCTAAAAATGGCCGAAATGGGCTGTGGGGCTCCGTTTGGTACCAATAGGCAACCGTCGAAATATCATCTGAGCGCTCATATAAACCAATATCATCATTGCCAATATCCTGAAAAGTTACTTTTAATCGGTTGGAAAAAGCGATGGGATCTGACAAGTGCCAGCGGTACAAGCCATGCTGGGGCAGTCCATCATTGCCACAAGCATGAACAGAATTAGGATCGGGTTTCCCAGCGCTGAACAGGTCACGGGTATGATCCTGCGTTTCATGAAATGGATAGCCCTGAAACGCCGTAGAATAAGTGTAAGTTTGTGGCAATTGTCCGTATTCCTGCTTTTGAAAGGCCCACGCACCACCAAAGTAATCCTCGGCGCCGGTTGAGGTAACAGTCGGGAACTGCTCATCATTGTCTAGGTAAAATTTAAACTCACCTTCACCCCACCAATATCTTTGCAATGCACAAATCGCCATGTAAGTACCAACATAATAACCTTGGCCTTGAACACCATCAATCAAGGTATAATCACGCCCTTTTTTAACCGGATCTTCCCGATTCCAAAAAGCATGAAAGTATAATAATTCAGGATCTTCCTGGGGCTTTTCAACATAATTAATCGTGTAGAAGAAATGTTTGATAAAACCAGGATGCTCGTTAGTAATCGTGATTTTAGCATGGCGGTTAAAAGGCATCTTAAAGTAAGAATTCATCCCTCCAAAAGGATTGACGACAATTGGTACCGAATTAACCAAGCACCGACTGGCAAAACCGTTACAAAAGAAGTCGCCCAGCGGAACCTCAACTGACGGATTTTCTTCATTATCCCAGTACATTCTTAGAACCAAATCCCGTAAAACAAAGCTGCCTTTGGTCGTTTTATCCGTTACGGTAAACCACATGTGCCTAATTTCACCGGGGCCCTGAATATCGGCCAAAGTAACGGTTTCGCCTTGGTCAAGTGAAATATCAGCGCTGCCCTTTCTTTGCGGGCCCAATTTTCCCGTGGCCATTGCAGCCCTTCCTGGTTCACCAGTTTTGTTTTCAGCCGAAATTGTCCTGCTTTTTTCATTTTTAAAATGTAATACGTCATCTAAAGTACTCATTATGCTTACCTATTCATCGTTATCATCATTGGTGTCTGTTATTGTTACTTGAAAAAGCTGCTGTCTTGCAGCCGCAATCATTTGGTCAAGATCAATTGGCTGCTTATTTTTAACCGCCAAGGCTAATTCAAGTGTGAAGGGCAAATTGACGCCCGTAATCACGTGAACATTATTTGCTAAAAACTGGCTAACAACTTGATTCACACTGCCAAAGCCCAAGTCCGTTAATAAATAGAACTCATCTTCTGGATTAAGCAAAGCACTTATTTGCGCTTTTAATTCCTCTGTTCCCTCATTATGCATATAGGCACAGACAGATGTCACAATTTCTTGGTCACCGGTCAAACCGGCAAGCGTTTCTTGGTAGCCACGTGCCAACTTATAATGAGTGATTACAATTATTTTTTTCATAAACATTCCTTATTTCAAAAATCCGAAAGCCGCACCAAACATTGCAATAACAATGAATAATAGAATTACCCAAGTCATGCTTAGCTTTTTCGATTTTAAAAGTTTGTATGCCAATAAAACTAATAAAGCAGGAATCATCTGCGGCAGAATTTTATCAAGCATCGGCTGAATCTGCATTGAAACCTTGCCAAACTGAAATTTTAATGGTGAAGTAACGGAAATAACCGAGCCAATTAGGGCGCCAACTACGGTAATTCCCAAAACTGAAGCTGCTTCCGTTAAATAATTGATTTTATCGCCATATTCAGTGATAATCTTTGAACCTTGACGATAACCAAATTCAAAACAATGCATTCGTAAGAAAAAGATTACTGCAATTAAAATTCCCCAAAGCAAAATGCCAAACGGATTATTTTGTAGTGCCATGTAAGCAGCAATCGAGCCCATGATAGTCGGAATCATTGTCATTAAAAGTGAGTCACCAATTCCTGCTAAAGGGCCCATTGTCCCCACTTTAAAATCATTGATAGCGCTTTTTGCTGCCAGTCCCTGCTTTTCTTCCATGGCAACACATGCACCAAGAACAATTGCGGCTAACCAAGGTTGGGTATTATAGTATTGAAAATGATTGTCGAGTGCTTCAACGTAGTCGTCATCGTTACGATAAATTTTTCGTAAAATCGGTGATAAGGCATACGCAACAGAGGCCCCTTGCTGAGTTTCATAGTTAAAGGTTTCAACACTCATTAACCAGCGGTAATTTGCCTTGTGCAGATCCTTTTTGGTTACGATTGGCCCGTATATTTTCTGGTCATTTTTCTTTGTCATTTTATTCGTCCTCTCCTATGCCAGCAGTATTTACTGCACTAGCAGCTGCCCTATTTTGTCCTTCTTTTTCAGCCTGCTTATACGTTGCAAACGCAGCCGCAAAGCCAATAATTGCTGCACCAATAATCGGTACTTTCAAAAAGGCGGCTAAGAAGAAGCCAATTAACAAATAATTAACCAGTTTTCCCGTAGGCATATAATTTAGCAGCATTGCAATTCCAACTGCTGGTAACATTTCACCGGCAATTGTTAAACCGCTCATAAACCATTTGGGCATTACCTGTAAAATAAAGTTTACTGCCGATTGACCTAAAGTTACCGCAATAAAAACGGGAATGGCAGCCGATAAACCAAAGAACAACGGTCCAAGCCAAGTTACGGCGGTCATTTTTTTAAACTGATGCGCATCCGCATAGCTTTTAGCTTTTTTAGCAACAAAGCCGTTTAGGATTTTAACAATGACATCTAATTGGACACCCAGCATCCCAACTGGTAGTCCAATTGCCAGCCCAGCACTTTTACCCATCGACACACCAAATGCGGTCGCAATAATTGCGGTTGTCCCATAATCTGGAACTGATGAGCCGCCAAAGCCAGCAACACCCAATGACATTAATTGAACCGTTCCACCAACTAGTAAGCCGGTCTGAATATCACCCATGATAATGCCCGTGAAAAGGCCCCAAAATACTGGATAGTTAACAAAAAGCATTGGGATACCGTAATAATCAACGTGCTTAATGAATGCAAGAAGTGTTAAAAGAATAATTTGTAATATTGTAAAGTGCATTTTAGTTATCTCGCTCTACTTTCTAAAAATTCTTTGGTCACATTAACTTCTTTGTCTGCCGGAACATATTGTGACACTAGTTCTACTCCAGCATCTAAAAGTACTTCATAGTCGGCAACTTCATCCTTATCAGCAAAGGCTCTTTTGGATAACTCAATGCCATTTTCACGTGCAGTTGTCCCACCAATAATTAACTTAGTAATTTTTACGCCACTATTAACTAAGTCTAAAAAGGTTTTTGGTTCTTTTGCCAAAACTAAGAGTTTTTCTGGATCATATTTACCGCTCTTAAAATTAGTTAAGGCCTTTTCTTCCGTAATAATCGAAATCGCATTACCCGCTGGCCGAGCCATTTTCATTGTTGCCTTGCTGATCGGGTCATTTGCAGTGGCATCATCGATGACCATTACTCGATTTGAACCTGATTCTGGTGCCCACTGCGTAACAATAATTCCATGTAGTAAGCGGTTGTCAATTCTGGCTAACACAACACTCATTTTTCTTCCTCCTTAAAAGCAACTAGCTTTTTTACTTGTTTCACTTACCTATTAGCAATTTTTATGCCAAGTTAGTGTCCAAAAAGCAGCAATTGAATAACTTCTGCGTGTTATCAAGCTATTTTTTATTAATTACCACAATTGCAACTGTCATTTTTGCCACTAAGCAAATAGCAATAATCTACTGTCTAAGCTTAATTTTATTGCCCGAATTAAAAATCAATTCGTAAATATAGGCAATTTCCGTTAGTGGTATTTTAATGTTGTATATTTCCTCAAGTGGAGCAAATGAGCTGTGAATGACCGCCATTCCCTGGCGCTTTTTTGGGCTATCGTGAAAATTACGTGGACTATTCTCAAGTGATTGGTTCCGAATAATTCGTTCAATCATGCAACTGACATGGACATATAGCGCCATAACAATTTGGTTTGGCAAGCGCGGTGTCAAATAATTATTTAGGTGCCCAACGCACTGGCTAATATTTTTAATTACCGCCTTAGTATCCAAAATGGTTAGCGAGTTGATTACCCGTTCAATACTAAAATTTTTTAAGACGGCATCATTGAAATTATCCAGGTCTTGGCTCGTGAGGTCATTTTTTAGAGCTTCTTTTAAAACGTTTAGCTTAGAGCCGTTTACCAGCTGGTCAATCGAGATAAAGGGGATATTCTGGTAATTAGGATTAGCGGTGCCAATAATTGTTAAAATATTATACTTGCGCTTGAGCACATCTTCCTGATCATCAATTTTTAAAGCATCATATGAATACGCCTTAATCATTACCTTAGTCTTAGTCGGTAAGCTTTCTTTGATCATGTCTTTAATTTTAATTGCTGTACCTACACCTGTCGTGCAACAAACGATGATTACGTCTTGTTTAATCATTTTGGGAAAAATCGTCCGGTAATCATTATGAATATTTTGGTTCATATTCTGGGCCATTGCTTCAATTGGGCGCCGCTTCTTTAAGTAATCAGCCGCAAACAGTGCTAACTGCGTTGATACATTATTAAAAATTACAATTGGAAAGCTAATGTCTAGTTCTAGTAACTCGGGAATTTTTTCAAGTGAGCCCATGTCGGCCATCAGCACTAACCCATTATTGACATGCCGCACTCGGATGTAGTCAGCCACCTTTTGTGCAATAGCCGCTGGTTCAATATCAATAGGCATATCAAAAGAGTCAAGCAGAGGCTCGCCCATAATTTTATTAACTGCATCTGCGATGCTGCTTGCAGTTGAATAACCATGCGCTAAGAGAATGCAGTGAACAATGTCAGTGCTTTTTTCTCGTTGGATATTTTCAAGATAAAGCGTCAAAAACAGGCGATCAACTTCATCAGTATAAAGATTCAAAAGATTGTTAACCGTATCCAAAATCAGCTGCACGACTGGCTTAACGTAAGTAGTTTCATTTAGTTTAGCCACAATCTCGTCCGCCATCTTGCCTTCCGCAACGGAAATAGGCCAAGATTTTTCTTGACGAAAATAAAAATATGAGGAGATTGCCACAATAATATTGCCATTAAATTCATTTGTTTGATCATTTTGCAAGTAGCCGACTTTTTGATCGAGTGTCTTTTTAATTAGGGCTAGTGGCAATTCACCAATTTTTAAATCATCTTTTTTAAAAATCAAATAGTCACACAAAGAATTAATGGCCTCAATCGCTTTTGCCTTAAATGATGAAAAATTTTCTTGGCGGTACAATAGAAAAATTTTTTGGATAGTTTTTTGAATATAATTTAACCGTTGCGGACTGCCCAAAAAGGAACTGACTTTACTATCCGGCTTAATTAACAAATCACTTTTATTTGCGGGTAAAACTACTCCTTCATCCAGATTGGCTAATAGTAATTCCTGTGGTAAATCGGCAAGTTTGATATTAACTTGTGTCGCTTGTGGATTTTTTTCTAAGCTACTTGCGACAGAAAGGAGCACGTCATTTTTTAACTGGCCAATATTGTTGGCAAAACTGGCACTCGTGAGTGCTAAAAACGCCTGACTGTTAATGCTAATGGCTTTATTAATCTTTTTAGCATGTTCAATATAAAAATAGATAATTAAGGCCCGAATTTCGCTAGTAGTTCGCTTTTTTAGCGGCGGCATGGTAATTTGAACCGGCATTCGCCGAATAAAAGTTACCAAAAAACTGCTTTTAATTTCTTCGGTTGTTGCGCAGACTAGGCGGACATTAACCTTTTTATTTTTACCAGCAGCGCCTAATGGAGAAATCATGCCAGTATCAAGGTAAGAAAACAGCTTTTCCTGCCCCTTGGCATCGAGCCGATGGACTTCATCCAAAAAAAGCATCCCACCATCTGCTTGATCGAATAACCCCGCGTGATCTTGCTCAGCTCCGGTAAAAGCGCCTTTAACATAGCCAAATAAAGTACTAGTCAACAGTTCCGGATTATCGGCATATTCAGCACAATTGAAACTGATGAATTTACTATCAGGTGCAAGATAGTTTTCTGCCACACAATAATCAAAGTATTTTTTTGCCAGATAGCTTTTACCCGTCCCAGTCTGACCATTAATTAAAACTGGCAAACTACCAGGATACGAAGCAGCAGCTTTAAGCTTTTTTATCTGGCTGTACAGCGATTTATCATTACCAATTACGGTTGCAAAAACATCTTCGCCTTTTAAGTGCTGCAAAGTAGCCAAACTATCATATTCGCTAGCCAGTTCACGGCCTGCTTCTTGTTCCGCCTTCTTTTTAGCAAGAAAAATCGCCGGACGTGTATTAACTTTAATTAGCTTGTTTTCTTTGACCAGCTCGTTTAAATAATGACTGACCGTATTGCGTTTAAGCGCTAATTTATCAGCCAATTCTTGGGTTGACAGATAATGATCCTTTTCTTGGCTATCTTGCTCAATTAACGACAGTAATTTTTCTTTTACACTCATGCCAATTCCCTCATCACATAACTTTATGACTATGTTAGCGATTTTATGTAAACGGTTCAAGCAGAATTAGATTGTCCAAGCTCGGCTATTCTATCGATTTGGCAGTGCTGCATAGAGCAGCAAAATCACTTGAACGCAAAAAAGCAAGCACCGAAAATTTCTTTTCTGCTTGCTTTTTAACTATTAATAAAAATAATGCATTTAGTTAGCCGCCTGCTGACCAGCTAGTCTGCCAAATGTCTGAGCATGACTAGCCGTTAAACCAGGTACATGATCCGGATATGAGCCCCAGAAAAAGCCACCACTAGCATTACCTGCCGCATATAGATGCGGAATGACCTGTCCCTGCGTATTCAAGACTTGCATTTTAGTGTTAATTCTAAGACCATCCAAAGTAGCCAATAAGCGTCCGCCATAGATAGCACCATAATAAGCACCAGTCTTAATTGGCACCAGTCTGAAATCTTCCTTACCAAATTGGGTATCTCGACCTTGCTCGCACATCTGATTATAACTGGCAACACTATTTCGCACATTTTCAACTGGCAAATGCAGTTTTTGCGCTAATTCTGCAATTGAGTTAGCTTTTTGAATAAAGCCTTCCTTTACCCGGTTATTAATTTCTTCTTTATTCTCGTCAGTATTATAAAAACCGGGCCAATTAAGTCGAGCACAACCTAAGGTATGAAACTGTTTTAAATTATTCATCGTTGCATCATCCCACAGAGCTACTTGCAAGTAGCCTGGTTGCTTAGTGGCCCGATTCATGTCAAATTCATAGGGCGCACTTTCATTACCAACACGTTCACCATTTAAGTTTAGTTTTAACAGCGGATAACTGCCTAGCCAAAAGTAACCAACATCTTCCCATGATTTCACATAATAATCATTTGTATTAGTGCCAACCGGTACAGCTCCCCGGTCAAAAATAATTTCAGCAGGTTCTTCATCGCGCCAAGCACCAATTTCTACTGCCGCAAGCTGACCCGAACCATCATCACGCGGACTATCAGAATAAACATTTTTCTTTAAGCCTAATGGATTCCATTTTTGCATTAAAGCTTCGTTTGAGCCATATCCACCAGTACAAATGATTACGCCTTTTTTAGCCCGTAATTCAAGCACTTCTGAAGTTGCCATCTTCTTAGCAACTAGTCCGGTAACCACACCGTTTTCCGTAATTAAATGTTCAAGCTTAGTTTGCCACAAAAAGTCTGCACCTAATTCTTGGGCTTTTTCAATGACCCAATTTCCGTAAAAAATATCTTCATGCTGCTTATTAGTGACATCATGTTCAGTTGGAAAGGCCGTGTTAATTAAAGTTTGGTAATGTGCATCTTTTTGCGCATAAAGATGTGCACCATGAGGTTTTAGAACATTATCTTCAAGCCAGTCAACCGTAGCGGCACTATTATTAACCCAGGTCCACAAAAGCTTTTGGTCAACATTATCCTGCGCAAAAGCACATAAATAGTTAATTAACTGGTACTTATCAATGTCAATTCCAGCTTTTTTCTGGGCCTTAGTCCCAACAGCAGCAAGCGACAAGCGGTATAAATAGTGGGTACTTTTCATCTTATCAATCACTAAGACTTTGGCACCTTTTTCGGCAGCTGCACACGCAGCCATCCCGCCAGAATTACTTGCTCCAATAACGATCACATCATATTCATTTACTTTCATTTTCTTCTCCTACTTTGTTAAACGGCTAGCCCGGTTTTCGCCAATGATAACGGCCAACAACACAACTACTTCACAAATTGCGACGATGCCAACAACAATATTCCAGTTATGGGTCGCATCGGCGATATTGCTCAAAACCGGTGTGGCAAAAGCACTGACCACGTAAGTTAGCGAGCTAGCATACGAATAACCAGCATCAAAATTTTTACCTAATATGTCTTTGGCAAAAACTTGTTCACCCGAACCCATCACAACCGAAATAGCATCTGCCGGCACGGCTGCAACAAGTGCTAATGACGCTAATCTAGCTTGATTAGCAACGATCATCAAAACGGGGGCTAAAATTGCTAAAAACAGCCACCAAGGTAATGCTTTTCTGCCGCCAAAGCGATCAGTCGTTATACCAAATAAAGGTGTCAAAATAAGATCCGCAACGGTAATAATTGTTGCGATTGCGCCACCAGTTCCTGCGCCGAAGCCGACTGCTTCCGCAAATGACGGCCAAAGTGAGGTAATGTTGCCCGCAAATTCATTAAAACAAAAGAAAATTAAAACTAGGACAAAGGAAAGTGAAAAAATCACTTTACTCGTGCCTGAATTATTGCTCTTTTCTGCATTATCACCTTCAGCAGAATTAGTTAGTTCAGCTTGCGAAGACACTCCATAAGGCAAAAGGCCAATCTTAGCCGGTTCTACCTTGGTTAAAAAGGCACATGGTAAGCCAATAACTAGCATAATAATGGCCAAAATAATAAATGCTCTGCGCCAGCCATTTGCCTGGATTATCTGTGACGAAACTGGGGTAATGATTGCTAAAAAGATGGTGTTAAAAAAGGCACCTGCGGTGAAGGCAAAGTTCTTTTTCTTCACAAACCAATTATTAATCACTACACCTTGAACAACATAGCCACTAAACCCGCAACAAATACCAACAATTGCAGCTAAAAGATAGAACGCAATGACATTTGTTGCTGTTGAAAATAACCAAGTCGCTGCTGCTGATACGATAATAGCCCCCATCAAGATCAGTGAAACATTAACTTGGTGGATAAACTTGCCAACAAGCGTAGTCCCAATCGCCATTGCTAGGATTAAGACCGTGTAGTAATAAGAAACTGACCCCAATTTGCCGCCACCAATTGAATTGGCTAATGGCGTCAAAAAGAGTCCCATTACTTGGGTAAAAACACCGGCAACAACCCCACACAACAAGCCAGTTGTGACAATCATCAACCACGGATAAATTTTTTGCTTTTTCTTCATCAACTCTGCTCCTTTTTTGCTTTATTCAAATTTATGGTAGCATTGAGTTAAGCACTTTCAGCAGACATTAAAGAAATCAGCTTTGCCAAATTGGCAAAGCTCATACATAACTTTTGGTAATTAAAATGAATACTAACCAAATAAAGTATTTTTTATCGCTTGTTCGAACAAAAAATATTACCCAAACGGCTAATCAGATGTTTGTTTCTCCTTCAACCGTTTCTAAGAATATTCATAAATTAGAAACATTCCTAGGAACCAAGTTGATTAAGCCCGGTCGCCGCGGAATTGAACTAACCACAAGTGGTGAATTTTTTTACGTCAAGGCAAAAAGGATCTACCAAGACATTGATGATACCGTAACTGATATTAAAAACAGCAATTTAAAAGCACTAGAGCCAATTACCATTGCTTTTACTGGTTCATTATTTGAAATTGAGTTTTTATCCCAATTTATTCAAAATCTAGATGAAAAACTGCAGCCAAGAATTAACCTGGAAATTTTCGATCCTAATGACGGTAACGGAATTTCAACCGCATTAATTCAGGGTAAGTATGACTTCGTCTTATACCAAAAAGACTTTTTTATTGATAAAAAAGAAATAGCTTTTAAATCGGTATTTGCCACGGGCTTATCCGTTATTACGTCAAAGAAAAATCTTTTAAGCCAAAAAAGGGCGATTAGTATTAAAGATCTTTTTAAGCAAAATGTTTATATTTGGAATTCGGTTCCACCCCTCCCTTTAATCAACCACTTTAAGTTTGAACTGTCACTGAAATATCCCGAATTCAACTTTAAGAGTATCAGCGATGAGGTTGTTTTAGAAATTCTTTGTGCAAGTAACCGCTGTGTGGGAATCATCCCTAGCATTCTTTACGATAAGGTTAACGAAAATCTCAATTTTATTTTGCTAGATTATAAATTGGCATTTGAGAATGGTATCGCCTACCGAAAGGGTTACGAAAAAAAGGCTTATTTTAAACCAGTTTTTCACGCCCTTAAAAATGCGGAACTAACAGAAAAGGCCAAATGGATTGATTGAGGGATTTTTTACGCACAATACACAAAAAACGGTGAGAAAAAATTCTCACCGTTTTTAATTACCCAATTTTTGGTTTAACCAGAATTATTAATCTTGGGGCACCCGAACCAAATTATCGCGCACCAAGCACTCAGCAATTTCCACCGTGTTGCTGGCAGCGCCACGTAACAAGTTATCGGCCACTACCCACATGTGGAACGCTCCGGCGTTTTCTTCATCGGCACGGATTCGGCCCACAAAGGTTTCACGCTTGCCTGCTGCTTGTAGTGGCTGCGGATAAAGCTGCTTTGACGGGTCATCTTGTAAAACTAAGCCCGCTGTTTGCGCAATTATTTGCTGAATTGCCTTAACGCTTGCAGCATGATCTTTCACAACAAAGTAGACAGTTTCACCATGACCAATTTCAACCGGAACCCTGATGCAAGTTGCGGTAACTTTAATTTGACTGGAGTTCTGGTCATTAAACAAAATTTTCTTGGTTTCATGAATCATTTTCCATTCTTCGTGAGTGTAACCGTCATTTTCAAAGACATCAATCTGGGGTAGCAAATTAAAGGCCAAAGGATAGTGCTTGCGATCAGCCCCAGTTGGCAAAATTTGGGCTTGGGGCTGTTGCCCATTCAATAAGTCTTGAGCCTGCTGCAACATTTCATCCCAAGCAGCTTTTCCAGCACCGGACACCGCCTGATAAGTTGAAACAATTATCTGGCTTAAGCCAAAACGCTGAAAAATAGGATACAATGCAGCTACCATTTGAATAGTTGAACAATTGGGATTGGCAATGATGCCATGATGATGGGCTAATTGCTCATCGTTTACTCCAGGAATAATTAGTGGTACGTCATCGTCCATCCTGAATGCACTTGTATTATCGACGCAAACCGCACCGCGCTTAACTGCTTCTGGCAATAATTTTTGAGAAACTGCGCCACCGGCCGAAGACAAAACCAAATCAACCCCGGTAAATGATTCAGGCGTAGCCTCTTCGACAGTGATTTCACGTCCCTTGAACTGCAATTTTTTTCCGGCGGAACGCTTTGAAGCCAGTAGTTTAACTTGTTTAACCGGAATATTCGCCTGCTCAAGCTCACTAATTAAACGCTGACCAACCGCACCGGTTGCTCCTAGTATTGCAACGACGTATTCTCTCATTTGTTATCATCCTTTGTTACTAAAAAATTCTTAATTCTGTTTACGGCCTCATGTAAGTCTGCATCACTAGCAGCATAAGAAAAGCGAACATGTCCCTCTCCTCCGGGACCAAATGCACTGCCGGGGGTACCGCCGACTTTAGCTTGCCGCGCTAAATCAAGTGCAAATTTTTCATCGTCTGTCCCGTATTCAGCTGGAATTTGGGTAAAAACATAAAATGCCCCCTCGCTGGTCATCGTCTTTAAGCCCAAATCATTAAGTGCTTTAACCAGGTAGTCACGCCTTTTTTGATAAATTGGTCGCGCCTGTGCTGGGTCATCATCGCCATGTTCTAACGCTTCTGCAGCCGCTGCCTGGGCCGGATTAGACGGAGCTGTCACTAAAAAGGCATGCATTTTAGCAATTGGACTGATCAAATTAGCCGGACCCGCAATATAGCCGATGCGGTAGCCTGTCATCGCGTGTGACTTAGATAGGCCATTAATTAAGAGGGTACGTTCAGGCAAATAATGAGCAATGGAAGTATGCTTAATGCCATAAGTCAGTTCACCATAAATCTCATCTGAAATTACATATAAGTGATTTTCTGCAATAATCGGGGCCAGCTGAGCCAAAACGCTGCTAGAACATTCGCGACCGGTAGGATTGGTCGGATAATTGAGCAAAATTGCTTTGGCATGAGGATGCTGCCGTAATGTGTCTTTCAAGGCTTCCGGCGTCAAAACAAAATTGGTTTTAGCGGTATTAATTGGCACCAATTTTGCTTTAGTAAATTGAATTAGCGGAAAATATAAGGCATAAGATGGGGTCGGCACAATAATTTCATCCCCTGGCTGAAACAACGCTAGCATCGCGCAAGCAATCGCTTCTGTCGCACCAACCGTAACAATGACTTCAGTTTCGGGATCATAAGACAAATTTTGTTTGCGTTTTAAATAGGCGCTTATTGCTCGGCGCAATTTTGGAGTACCCTTTTGGGCCGAATAATGGGAATCATTATCTAAAATGCTTTGAACAGCTGCTTGTTTAACGTGTTCAGGTGTATTTAAATCTGGTTCTCCTAAAGTTAATTTAATTAAACTCGGAATATCATCAACTTTTTGGGCAAACGCACGAATCCCTGAAGGTGGTATTTCGGCCAAGGGCGTGGCAGTTATTGCAGTTAAATCAGCAGCTAAATGAGGCATTTTAATTACTCCTTTTCTTTATAAGATTTTATCTAAACCAACAATTAATTCATCCAGATCCATGATTTTAGCTAATGCTACTTTTACTCCTTGCATGAACGAGGAGCGGTCAAAAGAATCTTGCCTAATGGTCAGGGCTTCGCCTGGTCCACCAAATAAAACTTGTTCATGAGCAACATAGCCCGGTAAGCGAACTGCATGAACCGGAACGCCAGCACAATTGGCACCACGTGCTGGATTATCATCGCAGCTATCAGCTTGGGGCTGTTTTTTGCGGCTTTGGGCAATTAATTTAGCAGTGGCACTTGCCGTACCGGATGGTGCGTCAAGTTTATCGGCATGATGCATCTCAATAACTTCTGCATCCGGAAAATACTGAGCTGCTTCTTGAGCAAATTTCATTAATAAAACGGCCGATAGTCCAAAGTTAGGAACAATAATTCCACCCATTTTTTGTTTACGCGCAATTTCTTGTAATTGTTTTATTTGTTCATCAGTTAATCCGCTAGTACCAATGATTGGGCGCATATGATGCTCTAAGGCAAACTTCGTATTAGCGTAAACGGCACTTGGAGTAGTAAAGTCAATCCAAACATCCGCACTAAGATTAATATCTGCTAGTTGCGTAAAGCGAGCTACCGAAGCACTCACTTCATCACTAGTCGTTGCATCTGGTGCCAAAACGCCAACCAATTCACAGTCAGGTAGTTGCGCAATTAAGTGGGCAACCTTTTTTCCCATTGAACCTGTTGCACCAGCAAGTAAAATTTTTTTCATGATTAATTCACTCCTAATTCTTTAGGCAAGCGGTTAAACAAAGCCGTTTCTTTTAAGCCTAGATGACGGGCTAACTGTTGTTTTTCTTCCTTATTTAAAGTAACGATTGGCAACCGGCATCCCCCGGCAGCTAATCCTTGTGCATTCAAGACCGCTTTTACCGGTGACGGTGACGGATACATAAATAAAGCCTGCATTTTAGGCACTAATTGTCGTTGCAGCTTACCGGCGAGAGCAATATTGCCCCGAGCTAATTCATCATACATTTGCCGCATAACTTGGCCGTAAATGTGGGAGGCAACTGAAATTACGCCATGTGCTCCAAGCGTCTTGGCAGCTAAAGCCTGCACGTCCTCACCCGTATAAACCAAAAAGTCATCTACAGTGTGCTCGATAATATACTCTAAATCTTCCAGTTCCGTGCATTGCTTGACACCGGCAATTTGCGGATTTTGTGCTAATTCCACAATTGTTTCTTTTGCAATCGTAATTCCCGTTCTGCCTGGAATGTTATAAATCATTAGCGGAATTTGCGCTTTTTTGGCTACAGCCTCAAAATGGGCCTTAATGCCACGCTGGTTAGGCTTGTTGTAATAAGGTGCAACCACTAAAGCTAAATCAATTCCAGGAATTTGACTGACCTCTGCAGTAAATTCCGCGGTTTGTGCCGTGTTATTGCTACCCGTGCCGGCGATGACTGGCACACGGTTATTAACTATCTGTGCAAATTTGGTGTAAAGCTGAATTTTTTCATCATGGGTCATTGTGGCTGTCTCACCAGTTGTGCCGCCAATGACAAATCCCCGGCTGCCCGTTTTGAGCAAATGCTCGGTTAATTCTTCTAAGCCAGGATAATCAACCTCACCTTGTTCATTAAATGGCGTAATGATTGCTGTCATTAAGTCTGCTTGCGTAAAATCCGTCATCTTGTTCTTCCTTTCAATAGAGTTACATGTGCTGCTTAAAGAAACCGACAATTGCATCAATTCCGACTTTAATAGCTTCTTCTTGCGGACTAAAAGTTGCCGAATGAAGCTGTGAATCATCCTGCACGCCTAGCCAAAACATGCTGCCCGGAATTTTAGCTAGTAAATAGCCGAAATCTTCTCCCGTCATTGCTGGCTCCGTTTCTTGATAATTAACAGCAGAATCTTTTTTTAAATAGGTAATCAACTGAGCAGTTATCTCCGGATCATTTTCAACTGGCCAATAGCCACCCTGATTAATCTCCAATTTAACTTTTGCTTGAAAACTTTGACCTATACCGGCAGTTACTTCGCGTAAACGTTGTTCAATGCGTTCGATCATCGTTTGCGTTAATCCGCGAATTGTTCCTTCTAAACGTGCATGTCCAGCGATTGCGTTTCTAATCGTCCCCGCCTGAATCTTGCCAATCGTGATTACCCCACCGGCAATTGGATCGATGCTGCGGGAAATAACGGTTTGCACTTGCTCAATTAGAGCTGCCGCAGCCACAACCATGTCATTTGCCCGTTGAGGATAAGCTGCATGCCCATCTTGCCCGTATAAATCGATGTTAACTTCTGCTGCTCCGGCAAATAAAGTGCCATTGCGGCAGCCAATTGTTCCAGTAGGCAAGTCAGGGGTAACATGAAGTGCAAAAAATTCATCAGGACGCCACTGACCAGTGAAGACCCCTTGCTCGTAAGCAAGTTTGCCCCCATTTTTGCTCTCTTCTGCTGGTTGAAAAAAGAACAGCAAATTATCTTTTGGCTGGTGCTCACTAAAATAGTTAAGAACACCCAAGGCTACGGTCATATGGATGTCATGACCACAGGCATGCATTTGACCATCATGTTTTGAAGAAAAAGGCAACCCCGTTTTTTCTGTTACCGGTAAGCCGTCAATGTCAGCGCGATAGCCAATGGTTTTAGTGGGATTGCTTCCCTTGACTCTGACTAAAATAGCAGTTGGCAATTCAGGCACAGTCTTAATTTCCAAATAGTCTTGCCGAAATTGGTGGATAACTTGTAACAAGTACTTTTGCGTTTGTTTTTCTTCTAGGGCTAATTCCGGTATTTGATGTAAATCACGGCGGATTTGGATTAATTGCTCATTTGTTAGCATTGGCTTACAGCTTTCTTAAATCTTGTTCAATCTTGGTCTTACTTGTGGTTTTTTCATCCCGCTGCTTAATAATTTTAGCTGGGACACCAGCTACCACCGCACTTGCTGGCACATCAGCAGTAACAACTGCTCCGGCAGCAATAACTGCGTTATCACCAACTTGAACTCCTTCTAGGACAACGGCATTGGCGCCAACTAAAACGTTTTGGCCGATTCTAACCGGTTTTGCAGAAGCCGGTTCAACCACGCCAGCAATAACCGCTCCCGCACCAACATGAGTATTGGCGCCAATAATTGCGCGCCCACCAAGGACAGCATTCATGTCGATCATGGCATTTTCACCGATTTCCGCTCCAATATTGATTACGGCTCCCATCATAATTACCGCATTAGCACCAATACTTACTTGTTGGCGAATCAACGCACCAGGTTCGATCCGGGCCGAAACATTTTTTAAATCCAATAAGGGAACGGCCGAATTGCGGCTACAATTTTCTACTTGATAATCATTGATCTTAGCCGCATTGGTTCTTAAAAACGGCACTAAATCCGCCCAGTCACCGAAAACCACCCCAACATGATCATTTACAAAGGGTCTTACTTCTACTGGCCAGTCTAATTTTGCCAGGTCACCTTTTACATAAACCTTAACTGGCGTTTTCTTGGGTGCATTGGCAATAAAATCAATTATTTCTGTCGCTGACATATTTTTCATTTGAATTCCTCACTATTCTTGATAAAAACGATCATGACTGACTAAATCTTCATTGGTTTCACGTGTAACAACTTCTTGTGCGTGACCATTTTCTGCAAACACAACAGCTGGTCGAGGCACCCGGTTATAGTTCGATGCCATGCTGTAACCATAAGCACCAGTTGCTAATAGTGCAATTACATCACCTGCTTTGGTCGCTGGCAGCGGCAATTTTTTGATTAACAAGTCCCCTGATTCACAATAGCGCCCAGCCAAGTGGACTGTTTCGTTAGGTTGAGCAGCGGGATCACGGGCAAGAAGTGCTTCATAATCAGCTTGGTAAAGAGCCGGCCTAATATTGTCACCCATACCGCCATCTACTGCTACATAGGGCATTAATCCGGGAACATCTTTACGTGCGCCAATCGTATACAAACTGTAGCCCGCGCTACCGACGATTGAGCGACCAGGTTCAACCCAAACAGCTGGAACTTTCAGTTGATATTCTTCAGCTAACTGGCGAAGAGTTGTCACAATCTGTTCAACAAAAGTTCCTAAAGCCAACACTTGGTCTTGGGCGGTATAACGAATACCAAAGCCGCCTCCAAGATTTAAGATTTGGGGCTGATAATCATATTTTTTGGCCCATTCACGGACAAGTTGCATTAGTTTTTTAACTTCAAGCTTAAAGCCGGTCGTTTCTAAAATCTGTGAACCAATATGTGCATGAAGACCAATTAAAGTCATCTGTTCACTAGCCTGTACTTGTAAAAAAGCCTGCTCGGCTTGCCCAGATTTGACGTCAAAGCCAAACTTACTGTCTTCTTGACCGGTCTGATCATATTCATGAGTATGTGCCGTAACGCCGGGAGTAATTCTTAACATGACCTGAATATGACTTTTAGTATCAGCAAGAACTTCCTCAAGAAGTTTAATTTCATGAAAGTTATCCAGAATAATTACGCCAACATGATTTTGCACCGCCATTAAAAGTTCTGCCCTAGTTTTGTTATTCCCGTGAAAACTGATTTTGCTACTTGGAAAGCCAGCTTTAAGGGCGGTAAACAATTCACCGCCTGAAACGACATCAATATGGCCGTGTTCTTGATTAACCACCTGATACATCGCAATGGTGGCAAAAGCTTTGCTAGCGTAACTGATTGCATAATCGATGTGCTGTTTGGTAAAGGCTTGCTGCAAAGCCCGAAACTGTTGCCGAATTTGAGTAACATCGTAAACTACAAGCGGCGTGCCGTATTCACGGGCTAAATCTAGTGCATCAACTCCACCAATCGTTAAGTGTCCTTGATCATTAGTCTCGTAATAATCATCTGCTGGCATCTGGTAACCCTCCGTTTTCTTGAATAAAAAAGGACTCTTTTGTGTGCGCTTAGCATACAAAAGAGTCCTTCAAAAAATTAAAATTAATTATTATCTGGTTCAATTTTGACGAGCGCTCCGCAAATTATTAACTTGCGACAGTCCGTAATCTCTTAAATTACGTCCCAGCCAATTAATTACCGCAATAATTAACGCTTCGGCAACCGCCCCTTTTACTGGTTTCTTAGTTTTTGCAGAAACTCCACCAGCTACTCTTGTTGGTCGCGACCTCTTCGATTAATAAAAATCTTATTATTAATCATAGCCGATGTCAACATTTTTTCATAAATAATTCACTTGCCCAATTTAAATACGCGCTAAATCGCCTTTTCGGTTGCAGATTAAAATTAAAATGTTAAAATGCGTTACTATCAAACTTAAAATAATTTAATCAAGCAGGTGATCGAGAATGAAAGTTGTTAAATTTGGTGGTAGTTCTCTGGCAAACGGAGAACAGTTTCAAAAAGTGCTTAATATTATAAATGCTGATCCAACCAGAAAAGTAATTGTTACTTCAGCACCTGGAAAAAGATTTGAGCAGGATACCAAGGTGACTGACTTATTAATTGACTATGCTAAAAAAACGATCAAGCACCAAGACTGTGCCGCAATCGTTCAACAAATTTGGGCTAGATATAGCGAAATTGCACAATTTTTTGACTTAAATCCGGACACAATTGCACCTTTACACCAGGAATTGTGCGACTTACCCACAATTTCGTATCCAGACAATGATTTTCTCATGGCTGCATTTAAAGCCCACGGTGAAAAGCTCAACGCTCAGCTGCTAGCCCTTCTTTTACAACAAAAACATTTTCCGGCGCGCTTTCTCGATCCCCAAGAAGCCGGCTTTTTAGTCAGCAATGTCGCTAATGATGCTCAACTTCTGGAAGAAACCTACCAAAATCTCTCTCGCTGGCGCGACATACCTGAAATTCTTGTTGTTCCGGGATTTTACGGTGTTACCCCAACTGGCAGCATTGCGACCTTTTCACGGGGTGGTTCAGATATCACCGGCGCAATTTGGGCCCGCGGAACTGCGGCCGACTTGTACGAGAATTTTACTGATGTTAATGCCATTTATGCTGCTGATCCAAGAATTGTGACCAAGCCGCACCCAATCAAAATCATGACCTACCGAGAATTACGGGAATTATCTTATGCCGGGTTTTCGGTTTTTCATGATGAGGCACTAATTCCAGCGATTCAAGGTCAGGTATATATCAACGTGAAAAATACTAACCACCCTGAACTTCCGGGTACGCTAATTGTTCCCGAAAAGAATTTTCATCCCAAAAATATTATTACCGGTGTCGCAAGCTCCAATCACTTTGCCGCTTTATACTTACATCGATATTTACTTAATAAAGAAACTGGTTTTACGTTAAAATTACTAAAAATATTTTACCAGTTTAATATCTCATATGAACATATGCCATCTGGAATTGACGACTTAACCGTTATTTTTGACAAACGCCAGTTTACTGAAAAACTGCGCCAACAAATGTGTGCCGAAATTAAGCGAGTTCTCCAGCCTGATCAATTAGAATGGATTGATGATTATGCCATCATCATGGTTGTCGGCGAAGGCATGCGTAACAAAATCGGTGCCATGCAAAATATCACTACCCCACTGGCCCAAAGGCACGTTGCAATTCATATGATTAATCAGG
Organism: Lactobacillus sp. B4026; assembly: GCF_026535825.1. Lineage (NCBI taxonomy): Bacteria > Bacillati > Bacillota > Bacilli > Lactobacillales > Lactobacillaceae > Lactobacillus > Lactobacillus sp. B4026. Next base: position 41,079 of record NZ_JAFNPD010000004.1, on the reverse strand, counting down.
GGGCTTCCCGTATTTCAATAATGCTGGGAACTAAAAAAGAGGATGCGGCTGCCGCCGTTACCCAGATTTACCACCAATTTTTCAAATAATTTTCAAGGGAGTTCAAACAAATGGTTTACATGCAAAAAGTTCATGGTTCGCAGAACACTTTTTTCTTACTCGATCAAACACAGTTAAAGCAGGCACTTTCACAAGCAGAATTAGTTCGGCTGGCAAAGCAATTGACCAATGCCAAAACGGGTCTGTTGGGTGGAGCAGATGGTCTTTTGGTAGTCAGTTCATCCAGCCACCAAAATGTTCTTGGAAAAATGCAGGTTATTAACGCAGATGGGTCGATTGCCTCCATGTGCGGTAATGGTCTTAGGACCGTTGGGCGCTATTTAGCCGAAAAATATCACCAAAATTCGTTTAAAGTTGAGACCCAACAAGCGGATCTCAAGGTGAGTGTTGAACCCGACTGGGCAGAGAGCGTCAAAGCGATTAGTGTTGAAATCAGCCCCGTCAGCTTTGCCAAGCAGGATTTGCCTTTTGACCAGTTGAATTGCAATCAGCTCATTAATCAAGAAGTGCCCGCTTTTGCCCCAGACTTAAAATTTACTGCTGTGGCTGTCCCCAACCCGCATTTAATCAGCATTGTTTCTGCGGAAGTTTTAGCCAGTTCCTTATTAGAAAAACTCGGCACCAAGCTCAATCAACCGAATCCATATTTTCCCGATGGCGTGAATGTCAGCTTTGCCCAAGTGATTGATTCACGGCACCTCTTTGTCCGTACTTTTGAACGTGGGGTTGGTTTTACTAATGCTTGTGGCACGGGAATGTCGGCCGCCAGTTTGGTATTTGCACTAACGCACCAGCAGGAAAAAGTTTTTAATCACTTACTCACCGTTTCCACTCCAGGCGGCTTCGTTCAAACTAGAGTACACCAGCAAGAAGATCATTATTGGATTGAGCTCATCGGTAACGCTACCGTCACACATAATATCAATGCTGACGAAAGTTTATTTCACCAGGATTTGCCGGACTTCAGTCTTTTTCAAGTTGAGCAGACCTCAGAAAACGCGGCATATCAAGCCTTTATTTCAAATAATAAATAGTAAGCAAGCTTGCCCTTAAATTAGAAATTTTGTATTTATATAATATATGTTTTGCTTAAAAATGTAGCCTGGCAAAAATAAGTAATTTAGTTAATCATAATCTGGTAAAATAAGTTGAATTATTTTTAGATTTTGATCAAGAAAGTTGTATAAAAATGAAAAAGAAAGCATTAAAGCTAATATTACCCGCCATCCTCGTTTTGCTTAGTTGTGGAAAGCTGGCAGGCGCACCTAAAGTCCAAGCAGCGGTCACAACTGCCAACATTTCTGCTATGTCGCCGAGTAAAAACGCAGCCAATTTCATGGATTTTATTGCCAAAAAGAAATCGCTGACATCTGCGCAGAAAAATGAGGCCAAAAAAGCAGCTAAGTTGCTTAGAACAGGTAAGCTTGGCGCTACAGCGGCTCCTTCTTGGTTTACTACAACTGTCAAATTAGGTAGTCCTGATGATGCAACTAGTGCGGCTAATATTGCTGCATCCCTTCCCAACTTGACTAGTCTTAACCAAAAAAGGGCTAAGCTTGGTGAGAAGCGGCTAAAGATTTCTCTTATTTCAACCGCAATCTCAATGATTGATAGTGACTACCAAAAGCGTGGCGGACTCGCACATCCGCAATACTATCATTATGCTGGTAACCTAGAAAATCTTGCTGCTGGTGGTAATCCAGTTACTATGTGGCTGGGTGAAAAAGCAAACTGGAAGTGGGATGTTAAGAAAACACCTAGTCTTGCTCGCTATCAATTTGCACCCAATTGGAGCAATAAGAAATACACGCACGCAGTTCTAGGAACAAATGGTTACAAAACCGCCGGACATTATACTAATGTCGTTAACAAAAATCATCGGGTAATGGGAATGGCTCACATGACGCAAAGCCCTGACTATGGCTATGTTGATGCCTACAATGCTACAAATAAAGGAGCCAAGAGCGCGATTACACTAACTAAATATCGCGCCTTAGTAAAAGAATGGTTAGCTAAAAAAGGATAAAAGCTTTTTAAAACATTGAACAAAAGTCTGCCAGCTTTGGTAGGCTTTTTTACTAACATTAATTTTAAAAAGGCCTTATCTGCCAGTTTGAGGTGCTTTTCTGGACTTTCTTTTTCTTTTTGATGAAGTACAATGTTTTTAGTAAAGCGATTACATATAAAAGGAGTGCTAGATATGGCAGAACCAGATTATCAAAAATTAGTCAATGATATGCGTAAAGAATTTAAGGAGGGTGATGACAAGCGTGACGCAGGCTTGCCAACCCACATTCCCGAAGTGGAGCGTTTCGATAATATTCCTTATGGTAAGGATCCCAAATATCAGATATTAGATGTTTATTTACCAAGTAAGCGCACCGAGGCTAAATTACCTGTCATCGTCAATATTCACGGGGGCGGCTGGGTTTATGGCACCAAAGAAACATATCAATTTTACTGTATGGCACTGGCTAAAGAGGGTTTTGCCGTTGTAAATGCGAATTATCGGTTAGCTCCTGATGTTGTTTATCCAGGTGAACTTGATGATGTTAATCGCGTTTTTCATTGGGTAGCAAACACTGCTAATGCCCAAAAATACCAGTTTGACCTTGATAACGTCTTCATCGTCGGCGATAGTGCTGGCGGTCAAATGGGAGAACAAATTTTAGCAATTTATACCAATGAGAATTACCGCAAATACTTTGGCTATGCGTTACCACAACTAACGATTAAAGCTGCTGCACTTAATTGTGGTGCTTATTTCTTAACGGAAATCAATTCAATCGCAGGAGCACCAGAAGCATATTTCCGGCCAGAAATTCGCTTAACTGAACATGAGCAGCTAAACGTTGAACAATTTTTAACAAAAGACTTGCCGCCAATTTACCTAATGACTTGTACGGATGACTTTTTACGCGACAATGCCTATATGCTTTCGGGTTACTTACATGCTAAGGGCATCTTTCATGAAATTCACTTTTACGGTGATGCTGAGCACCGCCGCGAGCATGTTTTCCATGTGAACCAAAGAGACGATCTAGCTAAAAAATGTAACTTAGATGAATTAAACTTTTTCCGCAAGTATTTAAATTAGAATTTCATCTCGTTGTAAAATAATGGTTGAACTAACAAGGTAGTTCAATCATTTTTTTGACTAAAGGAGGAGTTTCTAGTGCCTGATAAACACGAACTGGTCCAGTTAGATAAACTACCGCTATACATTGAAATTCACCAGCAAAACAATGAGTCAGACGTGGCGCCGCATTGGCACCAAAGTATTGAACTCAGTTTTACCATGCGTGGTCAAATTGCTCACTTTATTATTAACGGTGTCGATCATCATACACATCCAGGCGAGATCTTAGTGATAAATTCCCAAGTTGTTCACAGCGTCCGAAGCAGTACTTCCTCTTGCTCGGACTTGATGCTTACCATGCTTTTTCCTTATTCACTGGTTTTACAAGTATTTCCTGAAATGGATCAATATATGATTGACCTTAAACCACTAGCCGAATTATCAGTGGAACAAATCGCTCAATATCACCACTTACAAGCTCTACTTAGCCGGATTACCGAGACAAAGTTAGCTAATGACAGCGAATTTCAAAACTTGGAACTAACAATTCTGAGCTATCAGGTGTTAGAAATTTTACTTAAGTATTTTTTACGGACTCGCGACAATAATAGTCAGCTATCAAGCAATCTATTAATTACTGGGCACTTAAGGCGAGCATTAGATTTCATTCAGGATCATTATCAAGAACCATTTTCATTGCAGGATATTGCAGATAGCTGCCATTTAGCACGACAATATTTACAACGAATTTTTCGGCAAAACATGGGCATTACTTTGGGTAAATATATTAGAAATTATCGTGCTCAACGTGCCTATCAAGAATTATGCGGTACTTCTCACACGCTAACAGCCGTTGCCATGAATAACGGCTTTAGTGGTGTCAGGTCTTTGAATCGGGCGATGGTCGCTAATTATGGGCAGACCAGTATGCAAATTCGCAAAGGTTCCTCAGCGCCAGATTCAGGCGACTGAAAGCGTTATTTCAAATGGAAAAAGCAAGTATAATATTAACGAAAACGATTTATAGCTGAAGAAATGAGGAGCTAGTATGAAAAAAGTTAATCCAAAATCTGGATTGTTCAAAGTTGCCTTATTATCAATTTCTTTATTATTGATGATAGCGCCACAAATTTCATCGGTACTGCCATTAATGTACTCATCATTCCCAGATGTCTCACGTGCAGCCGTTGAAACTTTAAGTACTATTCCAAATATTGGAATAGTTGTTGGCTTAGTATTAAGCCCATTTTTAATCAAATTATTGGGTACCAAAACAACCGTAATTACGGGTCTTATTATTGCACTTCTAGCCGGAACTTATCCGATGTATGCCACTGGCTATACCCTAATTTTGGTATCACGTTTCTTACTGGGTGCAGGAATTGGTCTATTTAATTCCCTTGCAGTTAGCTTATTATCCAAATTCTATGCGGGCGATGAACTATCAACAATGCTGGGTTTCCAAAATTCAATGGGTAGTGTAGGAGCAGCTATTTTTTCATTTTGTGTCGGCATATTAGCAGTTAATGGCTGGCACGCAACCTTCGCTATTTACCTAGCGGCTTTGCCTATTCTACTGTTGTTTGGCTTTGTGGTTAAATTACCTGATCAACAACCAACTGATAGTACTGACCAATCAGCTAACCGGGAAGAAAACAAAATTAATGCCAGCGTGATTGAAATCGCCATCGTTATGTTCTTTATGTATGTTTTCTTTATGCCAATGTCTTTCAAACTACCGCAATTGGCAACAAGCCAGAAAATTGCAAATGTTAGCCAAATCGCTTTCGTTTCAAGTGTAGTTACACTTATTGGAATTCCTGTAGGCATGTGCTACGGCTTTTTGAAAAAGAAACTGCATGATTTGATTCTACCGATCGGTTTGTTTTTACAAGTTGCCGGCTTGCTTGCAATTGCATATGCTGTCAACTTGCCAATGTTATTTGTAGCCGTTATCGTCTTAGGTGCTGGCTTTGGCCTATCAGTTCCTTATATTTTTAACTGGCTGGATGAAGCAGCCCCGAAAAATTCCGTTAACTTTGCTACAACAATTACCCTAGTATTAGTAAACATTGGCTGTGCCGTTTCACCAACTATCATTAACTGGCTTGGTGCCACTTTGGGTTCAGGTACTCCACGTTCTGACATGACAATGGCTGGAATTGGAATGGCAATTTTGTTCTGCTACAGTATTGTGCACTACTTCCAAATTAAAAAACAGCATAAATAAAGCAAAAAACGACATTCTTGTTAGAATGTCGTTTTTAGTTACACATTTACTATGATTATGAACATAAAAACCGTGAGTTAAAGATTTAACTTTAATTGACGGTTTGTTTTTTACCCAAATAATTACTGCTTATTTTTTTGCCACCGTGAAAACCAAAACATCAACAATGGCAAAATGATAAAGCCAAATACCATCATGAATATCGCATACCAATTGACACCAACGACTTTGCCATTTTCAATAATGCCAAACTGTGCTTGCCAATTGTACTTCACTAATAGAAAAATGACTAAAGCAATCGATAAAAGCGGTACGATGATGTCTGTCCAAATGTTCTTTGGCGCTGGCAAAATCGGTTCCTTGTTCTTACCAAAGTAAAAACAAATGACCGCTAGGGGCACAATCATAAAGCCTAGAAACCGCACCATTGCACTCAGTGTAATCAAATTTACCATATTATATTGAAAAGCAAGTGGAACTAAGATTGCTAAAGCCTCAGAAATAAAGAAGGTTCTAACAGGAAAGTTTCTTTTGGTTCTTTTCGTGAGTGAAGAAGGCAACTGATTTTCACGCGCCATCGCTTCTAAAATCCGAGGTGCATTAAAGCTTGAGGCCACATTGATGCCCAGCATTGATACTAATGCTCCCACCAAGATTACATCGCGCAAGATTTCATTATTAAAAATTGCACTGATTGCTACTACCTGTTTAGTCGTCATCAATGCTTTCGGATTTAGCATCAAAGCAACAGCCACTACCCCAATATAAATTGCAGCAATAATAAAAATTGCCAGCGGAATAGCCTTAGGCAGGTTCTTTTCTGGCTCCTGCATATCGTCAGACCCAGAAGCCACCGATTCAAAACCGGTAAAAGCGTAAAAAGCAGAAACAACAGCCATCACGAAACCTGTGGTTGTCAGTGTCGGGACAATTCTGTGGCCATTTTGCGTGATTTGGTCAACCATTGTTAAGTTGTGTGACGCCCCCGTTGTAATCAAAAGTACTACGCCAGCGACAATAATTAGCACTAATGCAAACAACTTTCCTGCTGTCGCGAGGTTCATTACCAACTTGACAAATTTTTGACCAAATAAGTTAATCACTGAAATTATTAACATTAAAACCAAAAAACCAATGGTTACATTTAATACGCTGTCTGGATTGCCACCAAAGATGGAAATCGTTGACTTAATCACACCTACTGCCATTACTCCCCAAGCAACACTAGCGGAAAAATAGCGCAGAATGCCAACATAAAAGCCAACATTTTCACCAAAAGCAGCCTTTGTGTACGCATACGAAGCACCAGACTTAGTCACATATTTGGCCGCAGCCGAAAATGAAATGGCCAAAATCGCTGCAAAAATTGCTGCAATTAAGTAAACAATCAAAGACTTGCTGCCTGCCTGAGTAACAACACTTCCGGGAGTTAAAAAAATACCGGAACCAATAATTGAGTTAATTGCTAAAAGTACAATCGACCAAAAGCCTAACTTGTCATTTGCCTTCTCATTTGTGTTCATAATTATCTTCTTTTACTTTGCATTCTCAATAACGAACTTAAACAAATTATTTTGGAATTTAGTATCTGGATTTTTGTGAAGCATTTCTGGATGCCATTGAACAGCCAAAACATTGCCAGCCTTGTTTTCCAAGCCCTCAATAACACCATCACTTGCATGGGCAACTTCAATTAAGTCCGGTGCGACATTATTAATTAGCTGATGATGGAAAGAGTTTACCATAAATTCTGTCTTGCCTAATGTTTGAGCAAGTACACTTCCCTCTTTTACTTTCATTCCATGCGTTGGCAAATCTGGCGTATGTTGTTGATCATGCTTAAGCGTCTGTTCTTTGCGGTAAGCCACATCTTGATACAGGCTGCCGCCATGAGCAACATTAATAATTTGTGCACCCCGACAGATTCCCAACACCGGCTTACCCATTTCTTCGGCCAACTTTAAAAGAAGCATATCAAAATGATCACGAGCGGGCCAAATTTCACCAATATTAGGCTTGAGTTCTTCACCGTATAGATGCGGATCGACATCATGCCCACCAGATAAAATCAACCCTTGAACATGTTCCATTTGTGCTTTAACTACATCATCATTGCCAGTAAACGGAATAACATATGGCACACCACCATTTTGAACCACTGAATCAACGTAATCTTCATTAATATAGCTACGGCGATACCCGAGAAAAAGACCCTCAGTATCAATCATTTCCGAGCCAGCAATTCCAATAATCGGTTTTGTCATTTTCTTCTCCTACTTTTTTAACTCTAATTTTCTATTTTTATTATAGCAATAAATTTAAGTTTAAAGGGAAAATCTGTTTGCCAATTGGTTTAGCCTATTAACGTTAATAATTAGTTGCCTTCATCTTAAAGCTATTATTTTCATTTGAGTTAATATTTCCTGGGAAATATTAACCGCGGATTTGGTTAACGGATAGTAGGTTAGAGTTAAAGTCTTAACTCTTGAGTGTCCTTATTAAAAATTGATTTAGCCAATTTTTTCGTTCCATACTAAGTACCTACTTTTTAATAAAGAAAAACACTGCTAATTAGATTACCTACAACCTAATTAGCAGTGGATAAAAAGCAGTATTAAATAAAATAAGGTTTAGGCAAAATTCAGTCCTCAAGTTCAGAGTTATTAGCAAAATACTGTATCAACGGCACTAATCTGTTAGCAACAGTTTTCACCCACCTTTTAATTTTATTTCATTCCAAAGTTTATTCAACTTTTTCAAAAACCTCACAAACCATTGGCGCTTGGGGATAAAAAGCGCGTTTTTTACTTTCATATTCTTTCTTGAAAAAATCATCGTGAATTTGTCGCCAATTTTTGTAGGTACCATCGCCTTCATGATAAGCATGTTCAGCGGAAATCTGATTGTAGGGGACAATCTCAACAACTTTTTCACGAACCACGCAAACTGGTTTACCAGCTTCATCAAGAATAACACTCAATTCCCCCACTTGAGGCAATGGCTTATCTTCGTAAAATTCATATGCAGAGGTAGTCGCTGTTTTGATGCCACGGTTGACTTTATCAGCTAAACCGTTTTTGTCTGTACCAAATGACCAAGCATCATACTTGGTACTCTCATCCCAATTATGCTTTTGACAAAAATCACGCCAAAATTCTTTTACTTCTTGTTTCATTATAACCACCATTCTGGCGTCAATTCGCTCATTTTTACTACCTTATCATGCCGATAATCCATCATTACTTCAACATTCTGGTAATCTTTTTCCATCAACTGGACGATAAATTCACGGCATGCTCCGCATGGCGCAACATTTTTGCCATTTGACATTAGGGCTAAGACACGTGACACCCTCGTTTCGCCCTGCGTAATCATATTAAAAAGAGCATTTCGTTCAGCACATACTCCAAGACCACATGCCGTATCAACGCAAACTCCTGTATAAATTTTTCCTGACTCACTTAAAACAGCTGCAGCTACCCCGCCAGCTTCCATATGTTCGCCAATCTGATGAAACCTCTGCACTTGGCTAGCGGCTTCATACATTTTTTGCCATTGCTGATCCATTATTGTAATTCTTTCAAAATATTCTTATTTCTTTATTTCTTTTGCCATTAAAATAAAGCGATAAATACCGCCATTAGAAGCCTCGTCTTCTGACCCAGTAATGCGATAGCCTGCTCGTTGGTAAACTTTTTGCGCCCGCTTATTGAATTCAGCAACCGATAAAATAATTTTATGGTACTTGCCAATTTGCTTTACATAGTCTTCAATCATTTGCATTAACTTTATGCCAAGGCCATGTCCCGTTAACTCCGGCGCCATCCCTAGTCCAACTTCAACCTGACCATTCCTATCTTCAATCGGATCTAAACAAAAGAAGGCTGTCAACTGGCCATCATCTGCCAAAACTTCAAAGTAATGGTCTTTTCGCAATGCAGGCGTAATAATTTCATCGTAATCTTCCTGGTCATTTTCCATATCATAAAAGGAATATTCACCATCATAATGCCATTTAGTAGCAATTATTTCTGCATTTTTTTGCGATAATTGCTGATTTTGGCTAAAAACTATTTTCATTTTAAAAAATCTTTCAATTATAGTAATAAAATAAGGTTTAAGATAAGTTAATTATACTATAGAATTTTGCTTAAATATAGATAAGATCTTAATTGGTTTATTTTAATAATCAATCGTTTTTTCATTAAACTGGAAAATTGTAAAAATTAGACATGCAAAAACGCTTCTGCCTGCATTACAAGTAGAAGCGTTTTTTAGTAATAATATCTTTTACAAATTAATTCCTTGTCCACCAGTTGCACCATATACTTGACCAGTAACATAACTAGCCAAATTGGATGCTAAGAAGATATAAATAGGAGCTAATTCATCAGGTTGACCTGCTCTATCGAGTGGCTCTTCATGACCAAAGCTAGGTACACCAGATTTTGGCTGACCACCACAAACTTGTAATGGTGTCCAAATAGGACCAGGAGCAACACTGTTAACCCGAATTCCCTTTGAAGCAAGTTCTTGTGCAAGGTTAATTGAAAAGTTAGCAATCGCTGCCTTGGTGGAAGCATAATCCAATAAAATTGGCGTTGGCCGGAATCCTTGAACTGAAGTAGAAGTTAAAATGACACTACCTGGTTTCATATGTGGAACTGCAGCCTTTGTCATTTCAAACATCGAAATAATATTAACTTCAAAAGTATCATGGACGCTATCAAGGGACAGTTCTTCTAAACTGTCAGAGTGTTGCTGGATGGCAGCATTCATAACCAATAATTCCAAGCTACCAAATTCTTTTACAGCATCATTAACAACACGTTCAGCTTCACCGCGTTTACGTAAATCTGCTGGAAGCAAAACTGCCTTGCGACCGGCCTTTTCGATCAATTCGGCAACTTCTTTGGCATCTTCTTCCTCATCTGGCAAGAATGAAATAGCAACATCAGCGCCTTCTTTAGCAAAACCAATTGCTACCGCACGACCAATTCCGGAATCGCCGCCAGTTACTAGAGCGTGGCGCCCAATTAGTAATTCATGACCTTCATAATCAGCCATATCACCATCAGGTTTAGGATCCATTTTGCTTTGAAGTCCAGGGTAGTCTTGTGATTGCTCTGAAAATTCTTCATTGCGGTAACGAGTTAACGGGTTTGATAAATTATTATCCATACTATGATCTCCCTTCTTAAAAATCCACCTTCAATTTACAGCGTTTGCATACGCAAAACAAAATATATGCTTACAATATTTAACAAATCATATTCTTTGATGTATTAAATTTTTCGTTTTATGATGGTGTTGATAATACTGTAGTCAAGGAGGCTATACCTATGATTAATACGTATAAGAAATTTTGGAAAAACATTTTCAACTTTTCTGGGGTTGCAAGTTTAGGTGAATATTGGATTCCAGTAATTATTAACATAATTCTAGGATTTGTTTTAACCTGGATTGTGCAAACAATTTTAGGTCATTCCATTGAAGATATTTATACTTGGGGTGACTGGAGCGCTAAGACAGGTTCACTAGTTATTAGTTTTATTGTTTGGCTTGCCACTTTATCACTAAGCATTCGGCGTTTACATGATACTAACCGCTCGGGTTGGTGGATTTTAATTAATGTCCTGCCGTTTATCGGCCAGATCTGGTTTGTGATATTAATGCTCTGGCCTTCACGTCCAAATAATTATTAATAAAAAACGACTCAAATTAAACGTACGTAATTGACACAGTTAATTTGGGTCGTTTTTATTTATTAAAGATTGTTTTTTATCAAGTGCAAACTTACTTTAATGGTGAGTTATTGCACTTTTTCTTTTCCAGCCAAAATTCCTTCTAACCATTTTTTGCGGTCATCGCGGCAAACATCTAAGCTCTGCTCTTTAATTGCTTCATCATAAAAATTAATTTTGCGATCTATTATTTTCATTGATTTTTTTAAAGCAGCGATCTCTTCCGTTACCTTTTGTCGTTGCTGCAGAAACATTGCTTTTCGCTGCTCGGCCGTATCAATGCCTTCTCCAACTAGCTTTAGGTATTTTTTGATTTCTTTTAATGGCATACCGGTTTGTTTCAGGCAAATAATGGTATTGATAGTAATTAAGTCGCTGGCTTCAAATTCACGAACACCACTTTTATTTCGCTTTACAAAGTTGAGTAAACCAATTTTCTCATAATAGCGCAAAGTGTAAGTACTAACTCCGAGCAAATCACTTAAATCCTTGATTTGGTATTTTTTCATCATGTTCTCCTGCCACTATTTACCAATCATAATTAACTTACTAAAAATAACTACTTTGTCTTTAATATTAACACTTTCTATCAACTAATAAACTAGCAAAAAAATTTGACTTAGAGTTGCTCGAAGGCAATATACTTTGTATTAATTAGAAAAAGAGGTGCTTTCAATGAAATTATTAATTTTAGCAGCAAACGGTCAAATAGCACGTTTAGTTGAAAATCGGCTTTTAGCTGAGCCAGAATTCCAAGATATCAATTTGACGGTTGGCTTGCGCAACGCCCAAAGACTGGCAAATTTAAAACCTAAGGTAAAAGTAATGGAAGTTGACTTAACTAATGCTAACGAAGTAAATGATGCCGTTAGCGGCCAAGACATGGTTTTTGTAGCAGTAGTTGATCATACCGTGGGCAATGTCATTACTAAAAATGTAATTAGTGCCATGAAAAATAACCATGTTTCACGTGTAATATTTACTAATATTTTGGGTATTTACAATGAAGTTGGCGGCGAATTTGGTCGGTGGAATCACGAATACACATTGCCCGGTTTGCAAACTGCAATTAATTCGGATAAGCTGCTTGCCGAGTCCGGCCTGCAGTATACTACCCTGCGTTTGCCATGGCTCAACGATCGAAATGAAATCAAATATACCATTACTACTCATGATGAGCCGTATGTAGGTGTTTCAGGTTCTCGGCAAAGCATTGCAGACGCTATTTTAAAAATAATTCGGGATCCGAATCTCTACGTTAACGATAGTATTGGCATTGCTGATCCAGCAACCCAAGGTGAAGATCGACCAGTATATTAAGGAGAAAATCAAAGTGAAAGCAGGAACATTTATTAAACCAGGCAAAGTAGAATTAAAAGACTACCCGATGCCAGAATTAAAATCAGAAAATGATGCAATTATCAAAATCGTCCGCTCTTGTGTCTGCGGCTCAGATTTGTGGTGGTTCCGTGGCATATCGCAGCGCAAGGCAAATTCGACTACCGGACACGAAGCAATTGGTATTGTTGAGCAAGTTGGTGCTGAAGTAACTCAAGTTAAACCCGGCGATTTTGTTATCGCCCCTTTTACGCACGGGTGTGGACATTGTGCCGCATGCTTAGCAGGGTTTGATGGTAATTGTTTTAATCAGGGAAACGAAATTAACGGTGGTTACCAAGGGGAATACCTCAAGTTTCACAATGCTAATTGGGCCCTAGTAAAAATCCCCGGCAAGCCTTCTGATTATACTGCTGAGCAGCTAAATGACTTTTTAGCATTAGCAGATGTCATGGCCACTGGCTACCATGCAGCTGCTAGCGCAGAAGTAAAAACTGGCGACACAACAGTCGTTTTTGGTGATGGTGCAGTTGGCTTATGCGGTGTAGTCGCAGCTAAACTACGTGGTGCAAAACGAATCATTGCCATGAGTAGGCACCAAGATCGGCAAAAATTAGCTATTGAATTTGGTGCAACTGACATTGTGCCAGAGCGTGGTGACGAGGCTGTCAAGCGGGTATTAGAGCTAACTAACGGTAATGGCGCCGATTCGGTTTTAGAATGCGTTGGTACAAAACAGTCAATTCAAACTGCACTGCAAGTTGGTCGTCCGGGCGCAATTGTTGGCCGTGTAGGTGTGCCTCAGAATCCAGCAATTGATACAACTGCTTTATTCTGGAAAAATATTGGTTTGCGTGGTGGTATTGCCCCCGTTACTACTTACGACCGCGATATTCTGCTTGATGCGGTTTTAAGCGGTAAAATTCATCCCGGTAGAGTTTTTACCAAGAGTTTTAAATTGGCACAAATCCAAGAAGCCTATGAAGCAATGGATCAACGTGAAGCAATTAAATCTTTATTAATCGTTAACCAATAAGTTAATTACTCTTATTTTGGAAGGGAAGTAATTAAAATTAACATCGTCTTTATTAACGCTAGTCAAAACCGTTCAGGAACTACTAGTCGCATGGGGCAAAATTATTTAAATGGCCGAAAATACCAGCAAATCAATCTTGTTGATTATAAAATCTACCAAATTAACCAAAGCTATTCTGACGACCAATTTGACGAGGTTTTTACAAAATTACAACAAGCTGATTGGATTATTCTCGGTACCCCAGCCTATTGGCACTATATGAGCGGCTATCTAAAAACATTCATTGAAAGAATCGGTCAAAGCAAAGATTTTAATACTTTAGCCGATAAAAAAATATCTGTTTTTATCCAAGGGACTGATCCAACAGATGCCATTAAGCCAGTAACTGATGTTATCGCCCGTTTTGCCTCTGTTGCCAACATGAACTTTGTTGATATTCAAGAACAATTTATTAATTAAAAATGTGAATAGAATGTTTCACGTAAAACAATTTGACACTATTAGGAGGTAAGAAAAATGAATAAGAAGCTTAATCTGCTGAAAAAACTGGCAATTTTTTTAGCAATCATTGGCCTAGTCGCAGGAACAGCCGTAATCACAACACGCTTAAATTCTGATTCTAGTTCTGTTACGGCCAAATCCAAAGCAAAAAAGAAATTTGTTAAGCCGCGCCATACTAATCAAGGTGCCAGACGGGTATTTATTAACGCTAGCCAAAATAAAGATGGTAATACGGCCAATCTTGCCAAAAAACTATTTGGAAGCAGCTCATACAAACAAATTAATTTAGTCGATTACCACATTCCCCAAATTGGTCAAGGAGATGGCGACTTCCCTAAAGTATGGAACCAATTAAAAGGTGCCGATGTTATCGTTATCGGAACTCCTGTTTATTGGTCAAATATGTCGGGCTATTTAAAAACTTTTATTGACCACCTAAACATCAATAATGACCTTAAAGGCAGTGATTTATACGTTATTGTCCAAGGAGCTGACAGTAACCAAACTTTGGCTATTAATTCAACTTATGGAACACTAAACCGTGTTTCTAAAAGATTTGGTCTGAATTTTGTTGGTATCGCACAGACAAACTCACAGGCAAATACTTTACACAATAAGATGATTGGCAAAAAATAATTTAATAACTAAAACGCATCCCTTGTGTAACAACGTTTATCTCAGTCATAGTAGTTCTTATAACTGCTGTGACTTTTTGCTTTAACACTTTTTATTCACTCTTAAATAAGCTAATTAATTATAATAAGACGTTAAAGAACTAAATGTACCACCACAATTTTTCTGAGCGTATCAAACCAATCTCTATTATGCCCTTGCTATAATGAGGTAACAGGAGGTGTATTTTATGCACATTGAAAAATACTTCGTTAATTGGTCACAAACTTTATTACGCGCCAAACCAACACAGCAAATATTAAAACAAATTGGCCAAACAACCAGTCATATGCCAAAAATATGGCAGGAATTGCACACCAAAAATTATTCTTGGACTCAAGCTGGATTGGAACAAGTGCAGAACTTATTACAATACTGTGCGGGCCACAGCAAACAGGTTCAAGTGCAGTTAAAGCAACTCTCTCATGAAGCCAGTGCCCAGTTAATCCCCGTTTTTAAAAACCAAAATTTCTTAAAAATTTTAGCAGACAAAATGAAACTGCCGCCGCAAACTGTTAAAACAATCCAAAATCTGCTAAATAAGTTTACTAACAATGGTAGTCCCTTCTCACCCGCAAGCTTGTTGATAATCGTGTTATTCATTGCCATGGGTGCGCAAGTACCGCTGCTTCTCAAAGGATCATTTAGCGGTAAAAAGGTCTTAGTGACCGTCACTACCATTTTAGATTATGTTGCAACGGCACTGCAATTGGCTCAACATTTTCAAAAAAATAAAAATTAAGGAAATCGGTCATTACGACTGAGAATTTAAAAGCACCTCTACTTTTTTAAAATCAAACAAAGGCACTTATAACGGCTTAATAGTAGATTAGAAGCCAAAAAGTGAAACATGATTCCGGTAATTTACCAGAGTCATGTATTTTTTTGCAAAAAATTTTCTAGTCATGCAAAAACCCCATAATTAATTATGGGGCTTAACTTCATTATAAGTACTTCGTTAGAGCAGTTTAATTAGTGGACTAACATTAACTGCTGGATTTTTTATTACTTTGATATTTCTTTATGCCATCACTTAAGCGCTGCAAACCGTCTTGAACCATTGCTAGTGGACAAGCCAAGTTAATCCGCAAAAAGTCAGCGCCATTACCACGATAAATATTCCCTGGTGAAACAATTAATCCAGTTTCCTGGCGTAAGAACTGCGCTAATTCTGCTGAATTATGACTAACTTGTTGAACATCAAGCCACATTAAATATGTGGCATCTCCCGTAATTACCTTAAGCTCAGGTAGATTTTTGGCAATAAAATTAGTGGCATAGGTGAAATTATCGTTAAGCTGAGCAATTAAAGCTTGGCGCCAGCTCTGCCCCTCAGTATAGGCGGCAATAGTACCTGGAATTGCAAGCAAATTTGGCTCAGCCAATTCATCGCTATTAAGACCCCGATTAACAATTTCACGTAAATTATCATTAGGGATAATCGCAGTCGCTGCATGAAGTGCCGCAACGTTAAAAGTTTTACTAGGAGAAACTAGCGAAATAATGTTTTCACGTGAAACACCATTAACAGCAAACGCCGGTGTATAATCTTTGCCAGTTCTGACTAGATCGCCATGAATTTCATCTGACAAAAGAACCACGTGATGCTTAAGACATAAATCTGCTATTTTTTGAACTTCTTGCTTTGTCCAGACCTTGCCAATCGGATTATGCGGATTACAAAAAATCATTAGCGTTGTTAATGGTAATGCCAGCTTTTGCTCAAGGTCCTGCCAATCAATTTGATAATTTTCACCAGTAAAATGCAAATCACTTGCTAGAACGTGACGACCATTGTTTTCGATCGAATTGTAAAAGACATTATAAACCGGTTCTTGTACTAAGATATTATCGCCTAGGTGGCTAACACGACGTACAATTGAAGAAATAGCGGGCACAACGCCAGTTGTAAAAATCATCCAGTCAGGATCAGGGCGGTGGCTGTGCTCTTTGTCATACCAATCTGCAACGGCATTGAAATAAGCAGCACCAGGCCATTCATAGCCAAATGCTTTTAAGTTAATTTTTTCCTTCATCGCTGCAATAATTTCCGGAGCGGTTTGAAAATCCATATCAGCCAAAGACATTGGTAGTTCACCTGGCTCAACATCCCACTTAATAGAATCTGTCTTGCTTCTGTCCGGTGCATTGGTAAAATCGTAATTTGTTTGCATATTCATTCCTTTGGTTTCTGATTTTGATCTGAACGAGCTACTTTTACTTCAATCTTAGCACAGTTTATTTTAGTCTTCGCAGGATTTATTTTGGCCGGATCCATAATCAATTTACCTATGCATGGCGCAGCTATTTTACCAGAAATTGGGTTTTTTACACTATCGATTTTAGTCACAATATCCGCATCAAGGTTAGAAACATATTCAAAGGCTAAATCAGTATGAGTCAGACTCACATTCGTCAAGACCAAATTGTCGATATAATTTAGTCCCTGACTGCTTTGAATTTTACAGTTAATATATTTGACGTTTTTACTATTCCAGGCTAGATATTCACCATCAATAGTTGAATCATAGACCGTTACGTTTTCACAATTCCAAAAAGCATCCTTAGAAATAAAAGTCGAATTGTGAACCTCAATGTTTTTGGCACCGTCAAAAACATAATTGCCTACTACACTAACATTATCTAAATAAATGTCACTGCTGTCTTTGCCGAAATAGTCCCCGTTAATTTGACTATTAGTGATTTTAATTTTTCGGCACGTCCACATCGTTTCTTCAGCATTGGCAAAGTGCACACGCTCAAGAACAATTTTTTCAGAACGCCGAAACAATTTAGGAGCTTGCATAGCTGAATTATAAATTGAGATATTTTTGGTATACCAAATACCACTGCGAGCCATCGTTTCAAAAACCGAGTTCTCAACCCTAATATCATCATCGTACCATAAAGGATATTTCCATTTAAAAACGGAATTCTTTAGTTTAATCCCTTTTGCTTCTTTAAGCGGCGATTCGCCATGACCAAAAGTAACATTTTCTATTTCACTGTTACTCAAGCCAAAAAGAATTCTTTCACCCTCAAAATAGTGGTCTCTAATATTATTCATTACTGCTTCTTTCCTAAGTCTTAAAGTTACTAATCTTATACTGCTATTATTTATCAAAATAGCACAAATTGAAAATACTTATTATTAAGGCTTTTCAATTACTATTAGTTATCACAACTTAAGCACGAATTAGAAATTTATTTCCTAGGAAATAGGGAGATAGATTCTGACTTAATTATCGAGCAACTTTAATTAAGCACTGTAAATAAGCAAACTATCACACTTGGTTTTTAGTTTCCATCTCAATAAATTCAGTAAAGCCACCCTTTTCAGCTCGTTTTTGACCAACTATTTTTAGAAACTCCTCTTGGCTAACACCCTTAAACTTCAAATAGGCCCTGATAACTTCATAAACATCGCCTAGCTCTTCAACCAAATTAGTCTCACTTGTTGCGTTGACAACTTCTCCAGTTTCTTCAATTAATTTTTTCTTTAGAGCTGGTTCAATTTCACTATGTGTAAGGTGACGATAATTAGCATCTTTAGCAAATTCAGGTATTTTATCTCTAACTAATTTTTTCATATTTATTCACCCTCTTATTAAAATCATTATACTATTTAGTTAGTTTAGTTTTACATCTTTTTATTGACATATATATCGGGCCACGATATATTTAATATATCGACATCCGATATACTTTATCTGGAGAAAGAGCATCACTCACAATGAACAAACAACAAAATGCTTTAACTGAAGCATACTATTACATATTATTGTCTCTATTTAAGCCGCTTCATGGCTATGGCATTATGAAAAAGATAGCAACAATGACTAATGGTCGTATCAACATAGCCGCTGGTACATTATATGGCGCACTTAGCAAGTTAGAACAGTACCAATGGATTAGTGCTTTGCCAAATAGCAGCTCTGAACAAAGAAAGCAGTATATTATTACTGACAAAGGAAAGGACGTTATTTTAGCTGAATTTAAGCGATTAAAAGAATTAGTCAAAAATGGACATTTGATAATTGAGGGAGAAAACCAAAATGGAAAAGAAACGAATTAGGTGGTTTTTACCAAGCAAATACCATCAAGAAGAAGATCGGCTTAATAGAATGGCAGAACAAGGCTGGCAACTGAAAAAAGTCTCTGGTCTAATTTACACTTTTACTGATACCGAGCCTGCTTACACTTACCGTCTAGATTTTAAGGCAAAACTATCAAAGAGCAAACGTCAAGACTACTATAGTTTCTTAGCAGATACCGGAATTGAAAAAATTGGTCAGAGGGGTAAGTGGACATACTTTCGCAAACTCAAGTCAGAAGGTGCATTTGATCTCTATTCAGATCAAAAATCCAAGTTACAGTTTTTGTTTCGCATCTCTAATCACCTGTCAAACCTGTTCATAATACCCCTTTTTCTTTTTACCGTATTTATTTCAGAAATTATTAGCGGGATTACTGATCAGCCTGCATTAATTGGAGCGATTGCCTGTTGTATAATTTTCTTTGTCTTTGATTTCTGTCTGATCATCCAAATAATAGAGCTAAAAATTCAGAGAGATCAAATAAAGCAGAAAGGATAAGAGTGACAAAGTCCTAATTTCAACTTAATAGGGCTTAGTCATATTAAAATAGAGATTCAATTCAAAGCAATATTAAGAAAACACCAATTGTTAGCCACTGAATTTGATGATGCTCAATCACAATTACTAGCTAGTCGATGCGGGCGTGATCTGTTAATTGGAGATATTATTAATGTCGGAACTGGTTGGTTTTCTGACAAATCTATTTCAGCTGATACCAGCTTTCAAGAACTGCTAATTGCTAATTTAAAACTGATTAAGCAAAAATAATGTTCTCACTGAAATATAAAACTATTAGTGGTCCACAAAAAGCGATCAAACTTTTACCAGATGTTAAAGTTTGATCGCTTTATTTTTTATTACTAATATTCGTTCTATTACCCGGGAAATAAGCACTTCGTTCTACTTAATTGGCCTGCTTTAAGGACCGTTTCATGCTATAATCAGTTTAAAGGGCCACATTCTTATCCTAATATAGCCTTAACTGCAGAAGCAGGAATAAAGACATGGTTATCAGGAGTAATTGCAACCACGTAGAAGGGACAGCAAATGAATAATGATCAACTAAAAGTAATACCTATTAATACCAAAGCTAAACTAGTTTCTATCAACCATGAACCTACACTTTGCGTAATCAAAGCACAAAAGCTCTACGAGTTTGACGAAAACACTTATGCCAAATTAGCCGAGTGTGACTTTCATAACGGTACAATTGAAGTACAAGTACTTAGCCAGCTTTTGCCAGATGCTCCAGATTTTGCTCGCGGTTTTATCGGCTTAGCATTTCGCATTAATGAAGATGATTCAGCATTTGAATCTTTTTACATTAGACCTACTAATGGTCAAACAACCGATCCGGTAAGAAAGCAGCATGCAGTCCAATATTTTTCCTACCCCAAATATAACTTTGAATATTTCCGCACTCATCACATTACAGACTTTGAAGGACCAGCAAATATTGCTCTTAACCAATGGATTGATTTACGTGCAGAAATAAAGGATGAAACTGGTAAATTTTATCTTAATGACCGTCTTGTTTTGAAAGTCGATCATTTAAAACACGGTGCATCACCTCGGGGAACTATTGGTTTCTTTGTTGATATTGGCACCAAAGGTTTCTTCAAAAATTTGCAGATTACGCCAGCTGATTAAGTTATTCTAGCAATTATTTTTGCTTGGTCTGACTATTTTTTATACTATTCATCATCAGAACTATTTTCAATTTGTTTTAAATGAATAACTAAGTATAAACGCTCACTGCTATTTAGCTGATAATGCATTTCTTGGTAAAAATAATCCTGCAGTTTTTTTAGAGTCCCCTTTAATTCAGGAAACTGTTTCAAAAATGCGGCCAAAATTGTTTGATTATCAGCTGAAGTTACAGGAAGATAATCCTGATTATTTTGTATTTGCGTAATTAAAAATCTTAAATGAACCGTTAAGCGCTCAAGTGTTGTTGGCTGCTCTGGATAGCCTAAGTCTGCTATTATGATTTGAAGAACTTTACTCAAATGCAAACTCGTGGCATTTTCACTTAACTGCTGTTTTTCATTGATGGGCGTTATTTCATTTTCCACAAAATGAATTGCAATTAATCCCGCTTCACCGGAAGGCAAATTAACATTAAAAGTTGAGTTAATCCAGTTAACACTTTCAAGTGCTTCACTATACTCCAAAGGATAGACATTTTTCACGCTGACTAAGGAAGAAACATCATTTCTTTTATTTCTTTTAACGGCAAAATAAATATGGTCTGCCAAGCTAATAATTAAAAACTGATTGAAAGTCGTATTGAGCTTTTTCTCGGCATGATCAACAATATTTTTAGAAACGGCTAAATATTCCAGCGGTACATTTTCTAGTAAACTCGATAACGAGTTAAGCCATTCAGGGTCCTTGATATTTTTAATAAAAGTCTGAACCCCCTTAGTCTTAACAACTTCATCCCCTGGCTGTTTTTTAAAACCGATGCCATTACCAAAAAGTATTGCCTGTTCATGTTTTTCATCATCGACCAAAACAACGTTATTATTAAAGACTTTAATAATCTTCATACTCACATTCCTTATTCATCATCAGCTTCATTTTCGCTTGCATAATCATTCATATAAATCATTTGTTCTTTAGCCTCATTAACTAATGCGGCTATTTTTTTAGCAGAAAGGTGGTCGCTGGGATCCAGTACAATTGACAATGCCAATGCTAAATTAGCGCCAGTAATAACGTTTATCCTTGGATTTTTGATTAGTTGGGTACAATTCTGATTAACACTGCCACCCAATAAATCGGTAAGGAGAAAAATCTGTTCTTGTGGTTCAAATGTAGCAATCAAATTGGTTAATTCTTTAATTGGAAAATTATTTTTGCCATTACGATAAGCACAAATATAGTGCAAATTGGGTATATCGCCAGCAAAAAAATTAATTGTATCGGCCATTCCCTGAGCCATCGTTTTGTGAGAAATAATTACTATTTGTTTCATATCAAGCCTTAAATATTCCTAATGCTGCGCCGACCATTGCAATAACAATTACCATTAAAATTAGGGTGGTCATTTTTCGCCCCTTTTTCAGCATCCAGTACAGCAAGCCAGTTAATAATACCGGCAGTAGTCCCGGCATAATTTGATCTAAAATTTGTTGACCCGTAAGTGAGACGCCTGCCTGACTAAATTTTAAAGCTAATTTAAAATTCACTGTCGAAGGTACTATAGCGCCAATGACCGCGATTCCTAATACTGATACGGCATCAGTTAAAGCAGCAAGCTGATCACTCATATTGGTCATTAAAGATGCACCTGAGTCATAGCCAAGTTGGTAAAGAAATGAACGTAAAAAGAAAAATAATACATAAACGGCAAAGTAGATCCACATGCCAATACTATTGCCATGCTTTCCCATCGAAGCAGCAATTGCGCCTAAAACCGTTGGGAATAATACCCAAATTAAGGCATCACCAATTCCCGAAAAAGGCCCCATCAAGGCAGTTTTTAAATCCTGAACAGCTTGCAATGATTTGGTTTTACCTTTTTCTTCTACGGCCAAGGTTGCACCAGTAATAATGGGCGACATCCATGGATTACAATTATAAAATTTAAATTGATTATCGATTGAAGCTTGTAAGCCATCTGGATCGCCACGATAAATTTTACTGAGCGCTGGAAACAACTCCCAAACCAAAGTTGCTGCAAAGCCACTATCATAGTTATATGTACTAATAGCAAGGTAGTGTCGTCTCATTGCCCGCCAAATATCTTTTTTCGTTAGAATTCTGCCGTCTTGTTTTGCCGTGGTATTATTCATCTTCCATATCCTCCTGAGTTAAACCAGTAGCACTTGCTGCAGCACTAGTTTGATTTGTTTTATTTGAATAATTCATAAATGTTGGGATGGCGCCAGCAACGCCAATTAAGGCTACCCCTAAGACCGGCATTTTTAAATAGGCAGATAAAGCAAAACCAACTAATAGCCAATAGCCATACTTTTTTAATGGCATGTATGATAACAGCATGGCCATTCCAACTGCTGGTAGCATTCCTCCGGCAACATTTAAGCCAACCGTAAACCAGGTAGGCATCAAGTTCAAAATGCTATTAACAACTGTTTTTCCAAATAACACTGCAATAAAAACAGGGACAGCTGATTCAAGTGGCATTAAAGCTGTCATTACCGGAATTAACATTCTCATTTTGCGATATTGCCGGTTATTGGCTAATTCGTGCGCTTTATTGGTAATAAATGAATTGAGAATTTTAAGTAAAACATCCAGTTGTATGCAAAGCATTCCTACGGGTACACCTAGTGCCAATCCGGCTGCCATTCCTTTACCAGTCCCGATTGCTACAGCAGTTGAAATCATTGCACTAACAGCATAATCCGGTGCAGAACTACCACCTAACGCCGCTACTCCTAATGACATTAACTGGATCGTTGCACCAACAACTAATCCCATTTGAAAATCGCCTAAAATCGCACCAACTATACATGACCAAAACATATAATTCATTGGTACAATTTGCGTTGTTTCAAAATCTAGTCTCTGAAGATAGGCTAAAATTGTAACCAAAATTACTTGTCCAATTGTGAAACCCATTGTTAAGCACCCGCTTTTCTATTTTTCAAAATTTTACCAACGTCAACACTTTCATCTTGCGGAACATATTTAGAAATCACTTTACAGCCTGCATCTAAAATGGCCTGGTAAGTTTCTATTTGATTTGGCTTGATATAGGCCCTATTCGTTACTTTAAGTGCTTCAGTGTAAGTTAACGTTCCGCCTAACACGAGCTCTTTGATATCCTCGCCTTGCTCAAGTAATTCCAAGAAAACATCAGGTGTCTGAGAGACGATAAAAACTTTCTGCCTGTCATATTTATGCGCCTTAAAATTAGTTAATGCCGTTTGTTTAGAAATTATGGATACAGCCATGCCAGACGGCCTGCCTAATTTCATCGCTTGCTTTTTTTGCAAATCATTAGCTACATCATCATCAATTACCATTACGCGCGTAGCGTTAGCGTTGGGTGCCCAACTAGTTGCTACAATCCCATGAAGTAATCGGTTATCAATTCGTGCTCCTACTATCGACATTTTTTCCTCCTAAAAAATAAGAGACCAAAACAAAGACTCTTAATATCACTAGTAAAAAGTGCATTAATCATCAATATCTTGGTCTCGCCAGTTTTTAAACTGTTACGATCCTATATTAATTTGTTGTTATTTTTGCGCTTGTAATTTATCGAGCCAAAATTCATCCAAGAGCTTGATTATTTCTTGCCCTCATCTTGAAGAACTCGAGCTATCTCTAAACACATATCCTCTGCTTGTGGTTCAGTACCAAAAAAGTTCAGCGTACCATGATCACAGCCTAAATACTTAATAACATTTAGGTCAATTTGATGCTGTAAAGCCTTTTTGATAAATTCTTCAGCAACTAATGTAATCAAATCATATTGGTTAAGAATAAACGTTAGCGGCGGAATTTTAGCCCAATTTCTAATATTAAACAAGTTAACTATTTCATCACGCGGATCAATCTGATGATGCAAATAGTTTTCCTCAAAACTAGTCAATGAATTAAGCATTCGCTGTACTCGATTCTTCACATATTTTTCGTCTTCCGCACATACAGCAAACTTTTGCCAATCATAATATGGTGCCATATCGTTATCAATTGCTGGATACAGTTCTATTACCCGGGAAATAATTGAGCTATCTTTCAGTATGACAATGCATGAATTAATCAGTCCACTTCCGGCACTATCGCCCGCTAACACCATCTTCGGATTTGTAGAACCAAGCTCAGCGTGATTTTCTTTTACCCAGTTAATAATGCCGAGCACATCTTCAATTGCTGCTGGATAAGGATTTTCTGGAGCTAATCTATAGTGCGGGAAAACCACTGTTGTCTGGGCCTGTTCGGCAATATATTTCATTTGCTTACCAAACTCTTCAACTTTTCCTGTCATATATGCTCCACCATGTAAGTAAATCAAAACAGGATTTTTAGCGATAATATTTACTGGCTGATAAATAAAAGTATCAATATAATGGTCATTATTTATCTCAATTAGACTTTCTTTTTTCAGCACCTCACTTGTCGTTATGTCATAAGTGACGTTTTCTGGACGATTACGGTCAAAATTTAACGAAAATGGCTTGCTGCCAACACCTTCACTCATTTTTTGTTTGATAATCTGCTTGACATGAGGATCAAGAATATCTAATCGTGGCTTTCCCCTCTGCCCTGGCACGACTTTAACGATTTCTTGCACACCATTAATTACTTGGCTTAATGAATTAGTCTGCAATTCATTGACTAATGATTTTGAATATTGTCTTTGCGTCATTTGAACACTCCTTTTTGCATAAAAAAAACCGAAAAAGCATACAAATTTGTATACTTCTTCGGTTTCGCCAGTTTCTAAGCTGTTACGATCCTAACTAATTATGCTTTTATCCTAGCATATTTTTTAACATTTGGAAAGCGCTTCCTAAAAATATTTTTTATTCTCTAATTATCCAATTTCGTTATGGCAATTGTGTTCATTATCGCAAGAACTTGTTCGCGCTTAACAAATCCAGTTTTTGTTTCCATTGCATTGGCTGTACCCGCCGCAATTGCTAAGCTAATCGCTTGCTTAAAGTCATATTTCCGATCAAGCGCGTATAATAATCCGCCAACAACGGAATCCCCTGATCCTTCGGTATTAGCTACTTCCACAGGCTTAAAATTGACTCGGTAAAAGTCATCATGATGTTTAACCAAAGCACCCCGATCACCCAGCGAAATGATGATATTAGCGATTTTATTAAGACTGCTAGCCCTTATTTCTCGCTTCAATTTATGACAATCACGCGTTACTGGTGCTGCTAGTAGTTCAGCTGCTTCTTGCTCATTGGGTTTAATAAAATCTGGCAAAGCGGTACTTTGTAGCACCTCAGTCAATGCCTGGCCAGACGTATCCAGCACGATTTTTACTTGTGGTGCGAGCCTGCGAATACTGGTAATGATTTTAGAATAAATATGCTGCATATTAGTTGGTGGAACACTACCATTCAGAGAAATAGCCGTCACGTTGTGCTTCACAATTAGCGAGGACAAAGATGCAAGCAAATTATCCATGCTACTTAGTGCAAGTCGATCGCCTTGTTCATTAATTTCGGTTTTTTCACCATTATTTTGAATAATCGTGTAACAATTACGGGTATTGCCTTTAGTAGTGATGAACTTGCAGGTATAACGGTCATTTTTGGCCTGATCTAAAATATATTGGCCATTTGGACCAGCCAAAAAACCGGTGGCGATAGTTTCGGCGCCAAGACATGCTGCCACACGAGCAGCATTAATGCCCTTGCCACCAACCATTTTCTTCACCAACTGCACCCGATTTAACTCACCTATTTCTAAATGATCAAGTTGGTACAGACGATCAACGGACGGATTAATTGTAACTGTGATATCCATTTCTCTTCCTATTCTGATGTAACTAGTAAATAACTTTAGTATATTGCGAATATTTCTTGATCTCTTCTTTACTAATTTTGCTATCAGTCACTAGAAAATCGAATTGATCAAGCTTTTGAAATGTGATGATATCTGAATGATTTAATTTAGTATGATCGGCAACAATCAAAGACTTTTCGGCATGTTCCATTGCAATATTTTGAATATTGCCTTCAGGGATTGTACTTGTAGTAACGCTATTGCCATTAATACCATTAGTTGAACAAATTGCGTAATCAAAATTTAAGCCGTCAAAAATGTTCTCAGCTTTTTCACCAAGAAATTCTTCAGTATTACGGTGCAGCTCGCCACCCGTTAAAAATAAGCGGCAATCACTTTTATTGATTTCATTAAAGGCTACTAAACTATTAGTTACAAAAGTTAGATTTTTCGTAACCAATAATGGTACTGCCTGCAACAGAGTTGTTCCTGCACCCAAATAAATTGTTGAATTGTTAGCAATTTGCTTTGCTAGCAACTTCGCAATTTCCTTTTTTTCATCAATATTTTTTTGCAACTTCTCATTAGTAGTTGATTCTGCTTGGTAGTTGCTTTTTGCGCCGCCATAAATTCGGGTAATATCCCCTGATTCTTCCAATCTCTTTAAATCACGTCTGATAGTCATGGAAGAAACTTGTAAGTTCTTCGCAATATCAACCGTTGTCATAAAGCCGGTTTTACGTAAAAGATTGTTTATGGCTGTTAATCTTTTTTCTTGTAAACTCAAAAAAATCACTTCTTTTATTCAATTTTACCATCACACCAGAAGTATATCAAACATTGTCCAACATTTAAAGTTCATCTATGTTAAAGTTTGTTAAATTTAGGTTGACAATGTTCAACTAGCGTATTATATTGAAAACGTATTCAAAAGTGAAAGGAGGAGAAATTTTTGTTTTACCAAGATTTAATTGACTTAAATATTGCGGTTGATACTGAAGAACAGCTATTTGACTTAGTCGGAACTAGAGTTATCAGTCAAGATTTTGCCAATCTAGGCTATATTGCTAATTTAGAAAAAAGAGAGTTAGCATACCCTACCGGTTTAAAATTTGCCGATATTGCCTTAGCACTGCCACATGTTGACCCGCAATACGTTAAGCGACCATTTATTTATCTTGCTCGCACTATTAGTTCCTTAAAACTTAAGCAAATGGGTGACAGCTCTGACATATCTGCCCAGAACTTTTTGTTTTTAGGTCTTAAAAATGGCGAAAAGCAGCCTGAATTGCTAGCCAAAATTATTGCAGCTTTTCAAGATCAGAACTTTGTTGAACAGTTTCAAAAAACAAAGGATTCACAAAATATGCTTCAGCTCGTTGAAGCGAAATTTAGGGGGTTATCAAAATGAAAACAATTTTAGTTTGTTGTGGTACGGGAGTAGCAACCAGCCCGCAAGTCGCTAATAAGATTAATGATTTCTTAGCAGAACAAGGGTTGGATCACCTGGCAAAAGCCACTCCTGAGCCAATCGGTGAAGCAAAAACCACAATTGAGAATGATGATAATGTCATTATCTATGTGGGCATTGCTCCCGCAGATGGTGACCTGCAAGAAGTTCTTGATGCTAATCATGTTGTGGGCATGGTCGGTTTACCCTGGCTAACTGGCATGGATCAGGACAATGCCAATCAAAAAGTAGCTGATATCGTCAAGCAGGCGGAATAGCATTTCATCATTGGAGGTGAATTTAATGGATTGGAATGGAATAGTCCAAGGGATATTGAGCGTTGGTGCCCAGGTTTTAATTCCGATTTTAATTATGATCTTAGGGCTAATTTTTGGAATGAAACCCTCTAAAGCTATCCTTTCCGGACTCTATTTAGGAACCGGATTTATTGGCATGTCAATGGCGATCAACCAGTTGACTGAAACCGTTAGTCCTGCTGCAAAGGCTCTGGCCAAATATACTGGCATCAATTTACCGGCAGTTGACTTTGGTTGGACTGGTGCAGCTGCAATTACTTGGAGTTGGACCCTAGCCTTTTTGTTTTTCGTCGTAGAAATCGTGGTTAATTTAGTCATGATTTTTACCAAAATGACTAATACAATGAACGCCGACATGTGGAATGTTTGGGGTATCGCACTGACAGCTTACATGGTTTACCAAATTTCTGGCAGTTTAATCTGGGGCTTTATCTGTGGGGCCATCCAAGTTGTTATCTGCTTAAAATTGGGAGATATGTGGAGTAAAGAAATTGCCAATATGCTTGGGTATGAGGGTGTTACCGTAACCCACATTGAGGCATTTACAGCGATTATTATGTCCCCGATTAACAAATTGATGGACTACATCCCCATTTTTAACCGTGAATGGGATGCAACATCGTTAAAACGTAAGATTGGTGTCTTTAGTGAACCAGTAACAATGGGCGCCATTATTGGCCTAGTGTTGGCACTAGCTGGACGCTACAGTATCGGTGATGCCCTTAATCTTGCGGTCACCGTCGGAGCTGTTATGGCGATTTTTCCAGTAATGGCCAAGTTCTTTATGGATGCTCTAACACCATTTGGAACTACTATGAGTAATTTTATGAAAAAACACGTTAAAGGAAGAACATTCGTTATTGGATTAGATTGGCCAATCTTAGGGCAGAGTACCGAATTATGGGTAACCATGGTGCTAATGATCCCAATTTCAATTATTTATGCGGCTATTTTGCCAGGTAACAAGATTTTACCAATTGCAGGTGTAATTAATTATTGTATTGGCGTTGGCGGCTTACTACTGACTGGTGGCAATCTCTTACGAATGATGGTTCTCGGCATTATTTACGAACCAATCTTTTTGTACGGCGCATCATATTTTGCTGATATTTTTACTAAGTTAGCGAAATCAAGTACTTCAATTAAAGTTCCAGCAGGTGCCCAAGTTTCTTGGAGCTCAATCGAAGCACCGGAATTAAGATTTTTAATGGCTTGGGTAGGTCGTGGTAACATCTGGGCGATTGTTGGTTTAATTGCCCTTCTGGCACTTTTCTGGCTCCTTTACCGGTCATTTAAAAAGAACCCGATTCCGGCATTGAAATATAGCAAGTTAAAGTAATGGTGTAAAAATGGTAAAAAGTAAATTTTTTTGGACCTGCTTATCCTTTTTAGCCTTTAGCTTATTCTTTTTAGCAATTTTTTCCCATCAATATTGGTTAAACATTTTCGTAATTGGTTTAGGGATGCTAATCGATAAGAAAGGAAGTGGTATTCTTTTTTCTAAAAAACACAGAGTCACTACAACAAAAGATAATTAGAAAGGAAGAATTTGATGCAATATCCAGCAGGCAGAATACCATTTGAATATGAACGCGAAGATTTGGCCAAGGTCGTTCGTGAGGTAATGGAACGGCGCGATACCAATATTGTTGGTGGAAATATCAGTATTAAAGTGCAGGACGAAACCGGCAAAAACTATTATGTGATGACGCCAACCATGATGTCAGAAGCATACATGGGTTACCTAACGGCCGACCAAATTTTAGTCATTGAACCGCATACGCGCAAAGTTATTTCTGGCAACGGTAATGTTACACGTGAAATAAATATGCACGAAGCCATTTATGATACCAATCCCGAGATTAAGTGTGTTTTTCACTCCCATGCTGATCAGTGCATGTTTTGGGGAACAAGCGGGTTAAATATGCCGAATGTCACTGAGGCAACACAAAAATTACAAGAAATTAGAACCCTTACGTGGCATCCCATGTGTACGGAAGAATTAGCCCAATATGTCGCCGGTGAAATCAAAAAACTAGGCAAAAAGGCGTTACGTAACGGTTTTATCCTTAATTCTCACGGTACCCTCTTTACTTCTGGCGGCAAGGACATGGATCCCTTAACTGCTCTGCACAAATCTTTGGCTGATGTTGATATTACCGAATATAATGCCAAAGTTGCTTACAAGCAAACCGTTTTTCAGCAAATCGGCGTCTTAGACGGATATTATTCGGAAGATACCAAGATTGGCACTTGGGAAGATGTTAAAGCGGGTAAAGCTCTTTATAATCGGAAAAAAGGGCAAAATAAAAAAGGCGACTAACTAGTGCCCCTTTTATCAAATATAACTACTTTGAAGATATAACAAATTTTACGCAAATGCAACTTTAATCTCAGATTATTAGTTAATGGTCCGTAAAAATTGGTTATTCTTCCACTTAAAAAGCTGACAAATTTTTGTCAGCTTTTTTTGCGGCTATTGTAAATATAATTAGGAGATGTAGTTGATTTACCATAGCCTGCTAATAATATTAATCCAGTGTTTGTACCCAGCCCTCTGGGCCCTTCTTTTTACCGTATTGAATATCAACTAATTCATTGTACAGTTTAGTTGTCACCGGACCGGTTTCTGTTTCACTGTAAATAACATGCCTTTTACCATTATAGGTAATGGAGCCCACCGGCGAAATAACAGCGGCGGTACCCATTGCACCAGCTTCTTTCATCTTAAAAGCTTCTTCTAAGGTGATTTGGCGCTCAACCGGATTTAATCCCTGCTCCTTAGCAAGCTCTAACAAGGACCGTTTGGTAATTGAAATTAAAATCGATTTTGACTTAGGAGTAACAAATTGGCCTTCTTGGGTAATGCCATAAAAGTTGGCGCCACCAAACTCATCAACATATTTATGTTCACGTGGATCAAGGTACAAACAATCGGCATAGCCATTCTTATGCGCCTCAACCGATGGCAATAAACTGCTGGCATAGTTACCTGAGGTTTTAGCTTGACCAGTTCCCGCATAAGCAGCACGGTCATAATCGCTGACAATATAGTCGGCTGGGTTCAAGCCCTTGATATAAGCCCCTACCGGAACGGCAAAAATGCGAAAAATGTATTCATCGGCAGCTTGAACACCCAAAACATTTGAGGTACCAACCATGAATGGACGTAAATAAAGAGTTGCGCCACTATCATATGGTGGCACAAATTCTTCATTCGCATGCACCACTTGCTTTACTGCCTCTACAAACCGGTCTTCAGGAAATGGTGGCATTGCCAAGCGCTGAGCTGACAAAGTAAAACGATGAGCGTTTTGATCTGGGCGAAACAAGTTGATTTTACCGTCCTCACGCCGGTAGGCTTTCAAACCTTCAAAAATCTCTTGGCCATAGTGCAGTACTTCTGCCCCTTCGGAAAGGGTAATGGTTGAATCCTCAACCAACTTTCCTTCTTGCCATTCGCCGTCTTTATATTTAGCTTCATAGCGATATGGTAAATCGCGATAAACGAAGCCTAAATTTTTCCAATCAAGATCTTCTACTCGTTGTTTCATAACAATCCACCCTTTATTACTCCTTATGTTACATAAACTAATAATAAACTATTAGCTTTTTAATTAATAGTTAATTGTTAACTAATTTAGACCATAAATTTAATGATGTCAATCCTTTATTGCACAAATTACCAAAATATCTTTTTGGCAAAAAATAGTTAACTCTGCTTGAGTGTCACACGTGAAACAAATAGTTCAGTCAGTAGTTCAATACTATGATAAAAGGCAATAACCATTGGGCAGGAAAAAACTTACTACTTCAAATTTAGACAAAAAAAGACTAGCTCCCGCGAAGTAGCGGAAACTAGTCCTCAATTATTGTTTAGCAATTAGCCTAATTTTCAATTAGTCCTTATTTTCTTTAGTTTCAGATTTAGTTTTATCGGTCTTATCAGCTTTTGGTGTGATAGTTAAAACTGCATCACCATTTAAGTAAACATGCTGGTCATCTGCAGTAAACTTAACTTCTTTGGTGTCAGGCTCCTTCATTAGCAATTTTGCAATTGGAGTTTCCAGATCTTGCTCAACTACCCGACGTAGTGGCCGTGCACCAAATTTCTTATCATAGCCTTTTTCTGCCAAGTAAGCTTTTGCTTCAGGGGAAATTTCTACTTTCACATCCCTCTTAGCTAAGACATGTGACATCTTCTTTAAGTAAATATCAATGATCTTAGTCATATCTTCTTCGGTCAGTGAATTGAACGGTACGATTGCATCAAGCCGGTTCAAAAACTCTGGTCTGAAGTAAGCTTCTAAGGCTTTGATCATTTTATCATGGTCGACCTTGCCATCCTTGAGTAAGTTATCAGAATACCCAGCATTTGAAGTCATGATCAATATTGTATCTTTAAATGAAACAGTTCTACCTTGGGCATCGGTTAAGCGACCATCATCCATAATTTGTAATAATGCGTTAAAGACTTGTGGATTAGCTTTTTCAATTTCGTCAAACAAAATCAAGCTATATGGTTGATGCCGTACTTTTTCAGTTAATTGTCCACCTTCACCGTAGCCAACATAGCCTGGTGCTGAACCAATCAGTTTATTAACTGCCATTTGGTCTTGGTACTCGGACATATCAAGTCTAATCAGGTGATTTTCACCGCCGAACAATTGAATTGCCAATTGTTTAGCCAGCTCAGTTTTACCAACACCAGTTGGACCAGTCAGTAGGAATGACCCAGTTGGACGATTATTATCCTTGAATACTTGCTTACGGGCAATTGCATCAGTAATCACGTCAATTGCATTATCCTGATCAATAACGGCCTTCTTTAATTTAGCAGCTAAATCAAGGTTCTTTTGTCCCTCACTGGCATGAAGTTCGCTCATTGGAATCTTAGTTTTTGCTTCAATTAAAGCATAGATGTCTTGGTCGGTTACGCGTGGAGTTGCAGCATCATCAACGTGATCAGCTTTTTCACGTAATTCCTCAATCTTCTTCTTCAAATCACTAGCTTTATTGTAGTCCTCATTTTTAGCGGCCTCTTCTTTTTCCTTTTCAAGACTAGTAATTCTCTTTTTAATTGATGCTTCATCACTAGGAATAGTGTCAAGACCCTTCTTAGCACCAGCTTCGTCCATTAAGTCAATTGCCTTATCTGGCAAATAGCGACCCTGAATGTAACGTTGTGATAATTCAACGGCTAAGCGTAAAGCACTGTCACTGTATTTAACGTGGTGATAGTCTTCATACTTTTTCTTTAGACCCTCTAAAATTTTAACCGTTACATCAGCGGATGGCTCTGGAACTTGTACTGGTTGGAAACGACGTGCCAAAGCAGCATCATTTTCAATTCGACGGTATTCTCCTGTTGTCGTTGCACCGATTAAGTTCAAGTCACCACTAGCCAGAGCTGGTTTCAAAATGTTAGCAGCATCGCCACTATTATTTTCAGAATCAGTTGAACCTGCACCAACAATGTTATGAATTTCATCAATGAATAAGATGATGTTTGGATTCTTTTTAGCTTCGTCAATTACCTTCTTCAGGCGCTCTTCGAAACTACCACGAAGGCTAGAACCCGCAACCATATCATTAATGTTAATTGCAATAATATGCTTATCTTTCATCTTGTCAGGAACATCACCTGAAGCAATTTTTTGTGCTAAGCCCTCAACAATCGCGGTTTTACCAACACCTGCAGGTCCGACTAAAACCGGATTATTCTTTTTACGTCTGCTTAAAATTTCAATTACTTCTTGGATTTGTTCATCACGACCAATTACAGGATCGTATTTATTGTTTTTAGCTTGCTCAACTAAGTCAACGCCAATTGGTTTTTCCTTTTTTGGTTGACCAGGCATTTGGCCGTTCTGGTTCATGCCTTGTGGAGAAATATTCATGCTCGAATAGTGAACTGGAATCGAGCCATTATCATCATTGTTAAAGAAAGAATTATTTAATTCGTTAAATAGATTGTCAAATTCGTTATCAAAATATGCCATACATATACACCCCTTTAATAGGTTTAAATTTTGTAATTAGCACTCGATGCTGTCGACTGCTAACTGCTTACATATAATATTGTAGCAGGTTATCCACAGAATGCAACCCTTTTTGCTTACTTTTCCACATTTTTTTGCTTAACTTGTGAATTTTTCCTTTTTTAACTAAAAAACCTTGATAAATCAACTTTATTGTTGTTATCAAGGTTTAATAATTATGCTATTTTTGATATAAATTCATGTGTTCAGCCAAATATTTGGCGGTTAAACTATCCTTTTTGTGCGATATATCCACAGGCTGCCCACATGCAACAATTTTTCCTCCCTGCAATCCACCGCGTGGACCCATGTCAATCATATAATCACTATTAGCCATAATATCCAGATCATGAGTAATCGTAATAATCGTTGCCTTCTGCTTCAGTAATTTTTGAAAAACAGCTAGCAAGGTCCTAACATCGTGTGGATGAAGACCAACTGTTGGCTCATCAAAGACAAAAAGACTGCCTTTTTGCCGCCGGTGGAGATGACTAGTCAATTTTAGCCGCTGTGCTTCTCCGCCTGACAACGCAGGTGTTGATTCACCTAAATGCAGGTATCCTAGCCCCATATCATGCAAAGTAGTAATTGTTTTTTCAATCTTAGGCTCATCCCTAAATAACTGTTCTTTCAAAGCATCGTCAACCGAATAATCAAGCACGTCTGCAATACTCAGTCCATGCCATTTTACACGCAAGACGTCTTGGTTAAACCGGTGACCGCCACAAACCGAACAAGTCTCAACCATATCGGGCAAATACTGAATATCAAGTGAAATTGCTCCGGTACCACCACATGCCGGACACGCACCTTCTTTATTATTGTAGGAAAAATGCGCTGCCTTATACTTTAGCTTTTGAGCTAACGGCTGGCGGGCAAATAATTTGCGCAAATTATCCATAATATCAGTATAAGTAGCGACCGTAGAACGCTGATTTTTGCCAACCGGCGAAGAATCAACGCTAATAACATTTTTGATTCCACCGCTAGTCAAATCTTTTACCCAGCTTGGACCATCTACCTGTTTTTCTTGCGCCTTTAATGCGGGAATGAGCGAATCAAGAATTAACGTTGTTTTGCCTGCTCCAGAAAAACCCGTAACTGCAGTCAACCGCCCAACCGGAATTTGCGTGTGAACATTTTGTAAATTAAAGCGGCCTTTGACAGTAAACTTAATTGTGCCTTCACTAAAAAGCTTCTTTGTATCCACCTGTGGCCGCACATAAAGCGGAGCTGTTCCTTTTAAATACGGACCAATTAGGGATTCTGGCTTCTGCGCAATTTCTTTTGGCGAACCTTCAGCGATTATTTGGCCGCCCTGCGAACCTGAACCCGGACCAATTTCAACAATCCAGTCAGCAGCACTTATAATTGAAGTTTCATGATCAACAACGACTAATGAATTGCCTTGATTGACCAGTTCGTGAAAAACCTCAATTAACCCAGCAACATTATCTGGATGCAGTCCCACAGATGGTTCATCCAGCACATAAAGTACTCCTGTAGTTTCTGTCCGCAAGGTGCGCCCCAATTGAATTCGCTGCAATTCACCAGTTGAAAGACTATTAGCCTGACGAGCTAAGCTCAAGTAATCTAACCCTAATTTTAGTAGGGGCTTAACCTGATGCAGCAATTCACCCGTCAGATTTTGCGCTAAAGCTTGCATATCATCTGGCAACCAGGCTGCGATTTCTTTCATATAATCGTCAAGTTC
Organism: Lactobacillus sp. B4026; assembly: GCF_026535825.1. NCBI lineage: Bacteria > Bacillati > Bacillota > Bacilli > Lactobacillales > Lactobacillaceae > Lactobacillus > Lactobacillus sp. B4026. Next base: position 5,357 of record NZ_JAFNPD010000004.1, on the reverse strand, counting down.
ACCGAGCGTAAGTTGTTCTGCTTCAACAATATTTTTTCCAGCTACCAATTGACTCCAGCGACTTGGGTCAATCCGGTGCCCATGACAGCGCGGGCAGGTTTTAAAACGGTAAAAAGAATTAATCCGTTCCAGTCCACGCTCTGATTTCGTAGTTTTGCGTGAATTGGCCACAGCATTATAGGCATTTTCATATAAGGCATCGAGATGATAAACTCGGCCCGTTGAAGTAGGCAAATCCACCGGCACCTTACGTTCCTTGCCGTGTAAAACAATTTCCTTTTCTGCTTTAGTCAAGTCTTTGTACGGTACGTCTGTCCGGACACCAAGTTCACGGGCGATGCGCCACATCCAATTGCGACCCGGAATCTGCCAGGTCGCCACGGCACCATTTTCTAGAGTTAATTCTTCGTTAGCAATAATCTTACTATCATCAATTTGTTCTACTGTTCCTAAACCTTGGCATTTTTTACATGCGCCATCGGAATTAAAGGCAAAATCTTCTGCACTAAAAGCATAGAATTGTTCGCCACAAGCTGGGCAAGTAAGGCGCCCCATTGCCTCACCGGTTAAATCCATCGCTTCAGCAATCTTGATTGTTGGCGCCATCCGGTGGCCATTGGGACAAACTGGCGAACCTAACCGGGAAAAAATTAGCCGTAAAACATTGAAAACTTCTGTTACCGTGCCAACGGTTGACCGGACGCCCGGAATACTCGGCCGCTGGCGCAAGGCTAGCGCCGAAGGGATGTGCTTTACCTCATCGACTTGTGCCCGCCCGACCTGACTTATTCGCCTTTTAGTGTAAGCCGCCAGCGAATCAAGGTAGCGACGGGCACCTTCAGAATACAGAATACCCATTGCTAAACTGGATTTACCCGAACCACTTAAACCTGATATTGCGACAAATCGGTGCAATGGAATGGCCACATTGATATTTTTTAAATTGTTGACCCTGCCACCAATAACTTCGATTTTAGTCGGCTGTTCTTGATATTTCATGTATTACGATCCTTTCTTCTTGGTTTCAGCTGTTTTCCCGGCTTAACTGGTCGATCTGGTTTTCTCAGTAAGTATTCCCGAATTGCCTGGATAACCTGCTTATTTTGCGGTAAATCCGAGTGGTCAGCTTTCTCGCCGGTTACGGTCATCGCTGTATAAGACTTTACCTGATTTTGAAAAATAAACTTACCCGCAGCAACGCTTGTTTCTGGTACAATGCCGTCTGATTCGTAACTTTTACCACCAGATAATGAATAAACCTTAAGGTTTTTAGGCAAAGCGGAACGCTTTTTAATAAAATCAGCTAACATTTGTGTGCGATTCTTGATATTGCTCTCAGTAAAATTATACGGCGTTCCCAATGTCATTAGCCGCTTCATTTTTGTGTCACTTGCATACTGTGCATAATAATGCTCCAGCCAATATGTCCAAATCAACCCACCGTTTGAATGACCGAAGGCCTTAAAATTATTAAACTTGTAATTTTGCATTAATGAGTCAAACGCAATATCCAACCAATAGGCTTGTTTCTTGATATTGGCATAACCATCCTTATTATTAGCAAAACCAATAATGATGATCGGTTCTAAATCATTTTTCCCAATTGAACCACTGTATGACAGTTTTGCTTCACGTGAAACAGTAACTTTGAGCACACTATGCTGATTCATGGTTGTTTTATTCAGTTGGTCAATCAAATCATTAAAGCGCTCGGTCGTTGCACTCGATCCCGGCACCATGATTACCGGTGAAAGCAGTGAGCGGCTGCGTTCGGCTCGGGCTTTATTATCCCTTTTCATCCAAAAATAACTGGGGATGGCGAGGACAACCATGAGTGTAATTAACAAAGTCAACCATTTTAAATTAGGATTTTTGTGCAAACGCATTGCTGCTGCCCCCTTTACTCAACTTCAGTTTTAATTCTACTCTTTCATTTATCCTGATAAACGGCCACATTAAGCATAAATCCAGGGCGAAAAGCACCATCACAAACAAAAGAGCCGTCCAGTTGCCGTTAGTGCCAAAAAATGAAATCAATAGTCCCGGAGTTCCCTTTAAAATAGGATATACACAAACAGGAATAATCCGCAATGTGATTGCACCTGCGGCTAAAGTCATGTTAATTAATGGAATTAAAATACTTGGTAAAATAAAAACAGGATTAAGAATAATTGGCAGGCCAGCCGCAAAGCCTAAACTTGACCCAAAAGCTGCTGGGATTAAATTAAGCCGTGCAATTGCGCCGATTTCCTTGTTTCCGTGCCGCAGTAACAGTAAAACAATCACCGCTAAAATGACACTCGCGCCGCCCATCGTACCGTAAGCCTTAATTAACGAGCTACCTAAGTACTTGTAGGGCACATTCCACGAACTACCGTGCTGAAACGCATATGTCAGATTCTCAGCAGTGTAAGCATTATTTACCGTGCCAGCAAAAGCATGTAAAGGGTAGCCGATCCCCAACCAGTTTAGAAAAGTTACTATTAATGATAAGAATAAGACTTCTAACAGGTTGTTCGTGGTTTGCAGCCGGCTGACCAATTCGTTAAAACTAGCAGAATTGAGTAATTTGATTTGTAATTCATAAATAATAATCCCGAGCACCACTCCCAAAGCGAGTGAAACAAAAAAGGGCAACACTGCGTCCCAAGCACGATGCTGAATCCACTTTGTGCTTTCATTTTCTACTGGTACATAATTTTTTCCTAGTAAATGAAACACCTGTCCAACACAAAAACCAACAATTAATGCACTAAAAACAGCATTAATTTGTAACAGGCTGATTGTGAATGATACTTGATTGCCGTGGCCACTGTTAGAGGCATATGAACAAAAGAGCATAATTAAAACGGAAGTCATTCCTGACATTGTTGAATCTTTATGGTAGATTCTAGCGGTATAGCGCGCCATAAAATAGCTGGCATAAACGCCAAATACCCCAAACGTTATTTCAATCATGCCGCGACAAACAAATGAACCCGCATACCAAATATGATCAGACATGATTTTATCAAGACTAAAAATGTTATAAATCAGGCCATCTGGAGAAAAGACCAAATCATTTAGCAGATTGAAAAAAGCACCAATAACAGCAATTGGCATTAGCATTACTAAGGTTCTTTGCGCCGCCCGCAAAAAAGTCCATTGCCTAATTCGCAAAACAGACTTTGTAAGTATATTTAACATTGTTCAAGCCCTTACTTTATACAGTATTTGGAATAAAATACTACTCCAATTATTCACTACCAGCAATTTTTTTATTTGAAATATAAATTTATTCCTTTCTGACCGCCCTGATACGTGAAAATGTTATAATAGAAGCGGTTATTGGAAGGTGGGAAAATGAGCAGGAAAAAAATCGAACTGAATGAAAAAGTAGAAAAACTGGCAGAAAAGTATCTCCAACTAACTAGAACTGATTTAGATGACCTAACCAATACTGCTTTAAAGGCTTATCTTATTGATCATTTAAATTCCAACCAAATTAAAGAAGCGCTAAAAGATACTGATGACATAAGCTCCGAATATACCGGAAAATTGTTTAATATTGATGATTTAAACAAATTTTAGCTAAACATTTAAACAAACTAAAAAGGACAGGCTGATTAATGAGCCTGTCCTTTATTTTGTTTATTTATTAAATTATTGTCTAAATTGATCACCGGCCAGATTACGGTAGAAGTTTGCCTTGGTCGTTTGCTCATATGGAATAAGCCAAATAAAGCCGATTCCTAGAGTAAGCGATGCAAGAATTGCCCAACCAATGAAACTGAGATCAAGTACAAATAATTCCCACTTGTGTCCGTTCATCAGCCGCCTACTTTCTGTAATACCGGTAGTTGCATGAACTTCATGACCACTATCAACCAGATCACTAACAATATAAGGCGTCATTGCATAAGAATAAGACTTAATGAGGCCGGGAATGACTAACAGTAATGACCACAAAAATTGAAAAATATTGCTTAAAAGATAATTAATTAGTTCCGGAATAAACCGATTATCAGTAAAAACCGAAAAAATAGAGCGCCAAAAATTAAACTTGCGACCTTCAGTAAAAGCTAAAAAGGTAATAACCATACTCAGCATAAAGAAACCGCTAAGAAATCCAGTTCCGCTATTGCCAAGTAGTCTTCCAGCCCAAATTCCCGGATTAAACACTGATTCTGGGTGGCTACTTCCCATTACCTCATTCATATCATTCACTGTTTTAAGTGTAGCATTAATACTTGGCCCAAATAAAATAGCATTTATTATTACAAGCACTAGGCTAACGAAAGCTGCCCAGACCCAATTACCATGCAGCTGACTTTTAGCTTCAGCTTTTAATTCAGCTCTTGTCATATTGATCTCCTTTATATACTCCTATTTAAATACATACTACTATTTTAAAGTACATAAATGCAAAGAAAATACAAAAAGCCTAGTCCCACCAACAATCGGAACTAAGCTCACACAGTGTTTGTGCCACCATTACTGACCACATATAGAAATTTACATTTTCGCTACCGGAGAAAATGAGTTCTTTCCCTATGGCGGCACAACAAAATTTTAGCATGCAATTAACTAAAAAACAAGGTACAACCAATTATATTTTCACTACTTACCGTGTTTCTTCAATAACTGCAACATAATTTTATCAATACGATCTTTCAAAACCACAAATTCGCCCTTCCGCGTCTTATTGGCCTGAATAATAATCATGGTCTTCGCCGTCTTCGTGCTGCGCATGAAGGTGTAGTAGCCTTCTCCTGCCCCATTAGCCGTCTTTAGCCCTAAACTGGCATCGTTATAAAAACCACCATTATAATAATATGGCGGACGCGCCCGGTAGAGTTCTCGCCGGCTCTTTTTACTGAGCAGGCTGCCGGCCAGAATATAATTCATTACCTTGGCTAAATCATGATTTGACATCACGACTGACCCGGCACCCAATTCATCATGCGCGGCTTGCAGCGCCTTTTTGTGCTTGACCACATCATAGCGCCCGCCGCGGTAAATCATGCCCGGTACCAAGCGGCTGGCAATAATCTTACCCGGCTTGGACCATAAAAACTCCGTCTGTTTTAACTGCAGCGGCTCAACGTATGTTGCCCGGAAAAGCTGCTCATAGCTTTGACCGGTTACCTGCGTCATTATGCCGCACAAGTATACATAATTAAGCGAGCTGTAATACCATTTGCCCAACATCTTCGGCTTAAACACCGTCTTTTTCACATCGCAGGCTAGATTATCCTGGTCAGAGACAAAGTGCCGCCGGCCTAACCGCGCTCCTGGTTTTAACTGCAGCCCAGCCGTCATTGCCAATAAATTTTCAATCGTAATCTTTTTCGCACCCGGTATTGCCGGATAGAACC
>NZ_JAFNPD010000025.1:0-836 GCF_026535825.1 Lactobacillus sp. B4026 | reverse complement strand
TCGAGTACCATCCTCATCCAAAAAAGAAGCTGATCAGTGATAAAGCACTTGTTTCAATTATCAAAATGATAAAGAAGCATCATGCCAGTTATGGATACTGGCCTGTAACTGATACTCTGAGGATGACTTATCACCTAATGGTTAATCATAAACGTGTTCAACGCTTAATGCGTGAGAACAATTTAGGAGCTAATAAATATAATCTGAGAGCCGGTAAATATGATTCTTCAAAGGGTCCACAAAATAAGAAAGCTAAGAATCGGTTCCATCAAAAGTTTAAGACTGATAGACCATATCAAAAGGTCGTAACTGATATTAGTGAATTTAGATATGGGAACATGACTATCCGTGATCGTGTATATTTATCGCCATTTAAGGACTTATTCAGCGGTGAAATTATCAGTTATACGATCACCGATCGTCCATTAACAAGATATGTTCTAGAAGGATTAGAGGGAGTGTTTACTGCAAGACCAAAGCTATTAAATTATCGAATGACAATCCATAGTGATCAAGGAATTCAATATCAATCTAATCCATATCGACATGCTTTACGAAAACATAAAGTATTTCAAAGCATGTCACGAAGAGCTACATGTCATGATAATGCAGCTATGGAAAGTTTCTTTCACATTATGAAAGTTGAAATGAATTATTTTACACATCACTTTGATACTAAGAAACAATTGGTTAAGACGATGAAAGAATGGATAAGTTATTACAATGAAGATAGAATTCGGCACAAACTAAAAGGCTTAACTCCGATTCAATATCGGAATCAAGCCTTAAGTAAAATGATATAAAACTAACGTCCAGTTTTAGGGGTTAGCTTCAAT
>NZ_JAFNPD010000021.1:0-1231 GCF_026535825.1 Lactobacillus sp. B4026 | reverse complement strand
GCTTCTAATTTTGTTTTTAGTAAATATTTAGACATAAGAAAACCCCCGAATTGGAATCTTTGTCCAATTCCGGGGGTTAACTTCAAATTGATATGATTTTTCCCTATTATATTTATACTTGTTGCTAACCGTCTTTTTGGTAAAGTTGCACTTTTGTATTACAATTAAGCTAACCTAATTTACATAAAGGAGATCGTGATCATGAGGATTATTACAAGCAAAATCGCTAGATAAAATGTCACTAAAAGATTTAAACATAAAAAAGAGGACTACATGATCGATAACACACCTCATAAAACCAAAGCTTATATTGCTGGCGTTAACTTAAATGACCCTAATTTTGATTACTATCTGGCTGAACTGGCTAACTTAGCAGAAGCAGCCAATATGGAAGTAGTTGGCCAATCACGGCAAAACCTGGAACATGTTGTTGCTGGCACCTACTTTGGTCTCGGTAAAATAAACGAAATTAAGGATATGGCCCGTGGCTTAAGGGCGAAAGTTCTTATTTTAAATGATGAATTAACCCCCGTCCAAATCCGTAATTTAGAAAAAATGACTAAGTTGCGGATTATTGATCGGACAGAATTAATCTTGGAGATCTTTTCAAATCGGGCGCGAACCAAACAAGCTAAATTGCAAGTTCAGCTTGCAAGGCTAGAATACGAATTGCCGCGTCTGCATCCGTCAGAAAACAACCTTGACCAGCAACGCGGCGGTGGTTTTGCTAACCGTGGTGCCGGTGAATCAAAACTAGAATTAAACCGGCGGACAATCGGGAAGCAAATTGCCGTCATTAAAAAAGAGCTGAAGGAAATTGCGGGACAAGAAGAAATTAAGGCCAAAAGACGTAATCAAAACCATATTCCCAAGGTTGCCCTAGTTGGCTATACTAATGCCGGTAAATCAACGACGATGAACGGCTTACTAGCAGAATTTACCAAGGAAAACGGCGAAAAGCAGGTTTTTGTTAAGGACATGCTTTTTGCAACCTTGGACACCAATGTCAGACGGATTGAGCTAAACAATAATTTTAGCTTTATCCTATCCGATACAGTCGGTTTTATTTCTAAATTACCTCATAATCTGATTGAATCATTTAAGGCTACGTTACAAGAAGTTAAGGATGCCGATCTGCTAATTAACGTAGTTGATGCGTCAGATCCAAATATGATTCAAATGATTCGTACTACGCAAAATGTTCTAGCTGAAATTGGTGTTAAAAATACCC